>NZ_PQCE01000047.1:0-12033 GCF_002964725.1 Pseudoalteromonas sp. T1lg76 | reverse complement strand
GTCTACTGGCGCGGGATGGAGCAGCCTGGTAGCTCGTCGGGCTCATAACCCGAAGGTCGTCGGTTCAAATCCGGCTCCCGCAACCAATTCCTTGGTAGATTTTCTTATTTTTCTCCCTTGAATCTATAATTATCGACCTCCGGTCGTCAGTTCGCTTTCAACGTTCACAGCACCCGAAACCAACTCTTAGTGTTTTCTCACTTAAAGTTTTCAAATTTATTATTGTTCGACCTACGGTCGCCACCACGGCGTGTCGCGTTCAAATCCGGCTCCCGCAACCAATTCCTTGGTAGATTTTCTTATTAATCTCCCTTTAAATTTATAGTTATCGACCTCTGGTCGTCGGTTCACCTTCAATATTCACAGCTCCCACAAGCACTTTTCTTGTAAACTTTCTCTGATTTCTCACTAGGTCATCCAGGATCGCCACCACTGCGTATCGCCTTCATATCTAGATCTCGCTAATATCAGCTTGAAATACCACTTCTACCTCGCTTTTCGCGTTCCTAAAATACTGGCCGTACCAAGTTTCGATCTCATTTTTTATCATGGTGCGGCAGCGGACGACATTTTCAGCATCCGCGAAGACCCGCTCGCTTAGTTTTTCTAAATTTGATTGCATTTTAAGCGGTTTCTATGATGATGTTCGCCACGAGAGGTGATATACTCCCGCCGAATAATTTTTCGACCAATCAGAGTATAGAAATGGCAGATTTATCCAAATACAGAAACATTGGTATTTTCGCGCACGTTGATGCGGGTAAAACTACCACCACTGAGCGTATTCTTAAGCTTACCGGTAAGATCCACAAAACCGGTGAAGTACATGACGGTGAGTCAACTACCGACTTCATGGAGCAGGAAGCAGAGCGTGGTATCACAATCCAGTCAGCAGCCGTAACATGTGAGTGGAAAGGTCACCGCCTAAACGTAATCGACACTCCTGGACACGTTGACTTCACAGTTGAAGTATACCGTTCACTTAAAGTACTAGACGGTGGTATCGGTGTATTCTGTGGTTCTGGTGGTGTTGAGCCGCAATCAGAAACCAACTGGCGTTATGCGAACGAATCAGAAGTTGCACGTGTTATCTTCGTAAACAAACTAGACCGTATGGGTGCCGATTTCTATCGCGTAGTTGGTCAAGTAGAAAAAGTACTTGGCGCTAACCCACTAGTTATGACACTTCCAATTGGTATCGAAGACCAATTCTGTGGTGTTGTTGACGTACTTGAGAAAAAAGCATACGTTTGGGACGAGACAGGTCTTCCTGAAAACTACGAAGTACAAGACGTTCCTGCAGACATGGTAGACAAAGTTGAAGAATACCATGAAATGCTAATCGAAACTGCGGTTGAGCAAGACGACGAGCTAATGGAAGCCTACATGGAAGGTGAAATGCCTTCTATCGAGCAGATCAAAGCATGTATCCGTAAAGGTACTCGTGATCTAGCCTTCTTCCCGACTTTCTGTGGTTCTGCGTTCAAGAACAAAGGTATGCAACTAGTACTAGACGCTGTTGTAGATTACCTACCAGCTCCTACAGAAGTTGATCCACAGCCGCTAACTGATCCTGAAACTGGTGAGCCTACTGGTGAAGTAGCAACTGTTTCTGCAGATGAGCCACTAAAAGCGCTTGCGTTCAAAATCATGGACGACCGTTTCGGTGCACTTACCTTTATCCGTATTTACTCAGGCCGCATGAAGAAGGGTGACACCATCCTTAACTCTGCTACGGGTAAAACTGAGCGTATCGGCCGTATGGTTGAGATGCAAGCGGACGAGCGTACTGAACTTACCGAAGCTCAAGCCGGTGACATCATCGCTGTTGTAGGTATGAAGAACGTTCAAACTGGTCACACTCTTTGTGATCCTAAGCACGAATGTACGCTTGAAGCTATGATCTTCCCTGATCCAGTAATCTCAATCGCTGTTGCTCCTAAGGACAAAGGCGGTAACGAGAAGATGGGTGTTGCTATCGGTAAAATGGTTGCAGAAGATCCTTCTTTCCAAGTTGAGACCGACGAAGATTCAGGTGAAACCATCCTTAAAGGTATGGGTGAGCTACACCTAGATATCAAAGTTGATATCCTTAAGCGTACTTACGGCGTAGACCTAATCGTTGGTCAGCCTCAGGTTGCTTACCGTGAAACTATCACGCAGCAAGTTGAAGACAGCTACACGCACAAGAAACAGTCTGGTGGTTCTGGTCAGTTCGGTAAGATCGACTACCGCATCAAGCCAGGTGAGCAAAACTCAGGCTTCACTTTCACTTCATCAGTTGTTGGTGGTAACGTTCCTAAGGAATTCTGGCCAGCAGTTGAGAAAGGTTTCGCGTCAATGATGCAGGAAGGTGTACTTGCAGGCTTCCCAGTACTAGACGTTGAAGTTGAGCTATTCGACGGTGGTTTCCACGCAGTTGACTCATCAGCCATCGCGTTCGAAATCGCTGCTAAAGGCGCATTCCGTCAGTCTATCCCTAAAGCGGGCCCTCAGCTTCTTGAGCCAATCATGAAAGTTGACGTGTTCACTCCGGAAGACAACGTGGGTGACGTAATCGGTGACCTTAACCGTCGTCGTGGTATGATCAAAGACCAAGAAGCAGGCGCTATGGGCGTTCGCATCAAGGGTGAAGTACCACTATCTGAGATGTTCGGTTACATCGGCCACCTACGTACTATTACTTCAGGTCGTGGTCAGTTCTCTATGGAGTTCTCACACTACTCACCTTGTCCAAGCAACGTAGCGGACGAAGTAATTGCAGCTGAAAAAGCGAAAAAAGCTGCTAAGTAATTAGCCGCCTTTTTTACAGAAAAACCCAAGTCCTAGACTTGGGTTTTTTTATGCCTAAAATCTCGCCAGCCGACGGCCTTACTGACTTCTCTCTGTCATATTCTCGTCATCTTAGGGTCAACAAACAGTTATTTTTTAGCAACATTCCTTCACTAGAGTATGGGCTGCAGCAAGGAAATCCCTTGCTTTGAAGCATCAGCGCGACAGAGGCGTACCTCTACCCTGCGCTATTTAACCAATACTCGGGAACCAATCATGAAAGTGACAAAGTTAGCCCTTGCTACATCAGTGGCTCTGGCCCTATCAAGCCAGGCTTTTGCATCTGTTTTGCCAGAAGCACAAGCCAATAGCCAGTGGTATCAAGCCGACCAAGACAAGCTGAACACTAAGCTACAGCAGGCCACTGCAGAGAAAAAAACTAAAGCTAAAAACGTGATCCTTTTTGTCGGTGACGGCATGGGCATTTCGACCCTGACCGCAGCACGTATTCTACAGGGCCAAGACAATAATAAGCTCGGCGAAGAAGGTTACCTTAGCTTCGAGCAATTCCCGTATTCGGCGCAAGTGAAAACCTATAATGTCGATGCCCAGACTCCAGATTCGGCGGGTACCATGACAGCCATGGTTTCGGGTGTAAAAACCGATGCCGGTGTTATCGGTGTTGACGAAGATGTTGAGCGCGGTAACTGCGCATCGGTTGCTGGCAATGAGCTGGTAACGGCGCTGGAACTGGCCGAGATCCGTGGTTTAAGCACCGGGGTTGTCTCAACTGCACGTATCACCCACGCAACGCCAGCGGCAACCTATGCCAAGTCGGCCGACCGTAACTGGGAAGATGTTTCAGACATGCCAGAAGAAGCGGTTGCCGCAGGTTGTCAGGATATCGCCGCACAGCTGGTTAACTTTGAAAAGAATTTAGAAGCACGCTACCTGGGCACAGATGTCGATGGTATCGAAGTCGTGATGGGCGGTGGTCGTCGCCACTTCTTGCCTAAAGACGAAGCTTTTAACAGTGACGATGCCCTTAGCACGGTTGAAGGCGACCGCACCGATGGTCTTGATTTAACGGCGCAATGGCAAGAGCAATACGAAAACGGTGTGTATGTTTGGGATCGTGCCGGTTTTGAAGCCCTTAGCGATAATGCCGAGCGTGTGTTTGCGCTGTTTAATGAATCGCATATGCAGTATGAGCAAGACCGCGAAAACGATATTGCCGGTGAGCCTTCGCTTTCTGAGATGACGGCTAAAGCCATCGATATCCTTGATAACAACGACAAGGGCTTCTTCCTGACCGTAGAATCGGGTCGTATCGACCACGCCCACCATGCCGGTAATGCTTACAACGCTCTGTATGACACCATTGAACTGGCCAAAGCGGTACAGCATGCGGTTGAAAATACCAACCCGGAAGAAACCCTTATCCTGGTTACTGCCGACCACAGCCATGTATTTACCATTGCCGGTTATCCGAAGCGTGGTAACCCTATCCTGGGTCAGGTTGTGGCCGTAGGCAGCGAGAAGCCAACTTTGGCCGCCGATGGTAAGCCTTACACTACCTTGGGTTACGCCAATGGTCTGGGCTTCCGTGACCTGGGCGTTGAAACCGATGCCGACGCCAGCTACAACGATGCGCCTATGGCGGGCCGCCAAGATATCACAGGTATGGACACATCGACTCCTGGCTTCCACCAGGAAGCAACTATTCCATTAAGCTCCGAAACTCATGCCGGTGAAGATATTTCTCTGCATGCCACGGGCCCAGGCGCACACTTGGCGCAGGGAGTTGTTGAGCAAAGCGTGGTTTTCCACATTATCGACTCGGCGCTTGAGTTAACCAAGCAATAAGGAATTAATAAAATGAAAAAGTTAAGTTTTCTTTCTCTAGCAGTGCTGGCTGCATTAGCTGGTTGCTCGGATGATGATGCGCCAAAGACCCTAAGCCTGGACAGCGCTATCCCGGTTGGTGACAGCCAGTGTATCAATGGCGGTGTTTTGACTCAGGTTGGTGCCGACGACAATGGTAACGGCCAGCTAGAGCAAGGCGAAGTAGATGGTAGTAAAACCGTTTGTAATGACGTTAAAACCTCACTGGATGCATCTGAGCTGGCAAGCTTAACCAGCAACCCTTGGTTTACTGATGCGCAGCAAAAGGTGGGTCAGGCTCAGGAGCGTAGCGAAGCGTTAGCAACGACTACGGGCAAGGCCAAAAACGTGATCCTGTTTGTTGGTGATGGCATGGGTGTTTCTACCGTGACTGCGGCGCGTATTCTTGCTGGTCAGCTAGAAGACAAGGCCGGTGAAGAACACCAGCTTAGTTTTGAAGCCATGCCTTACTCTGGTTTCTCAAAAACTTATAACGTCGATGCACAAACACCGGACTCAGCCGGTACCATGACGGCCATGGCCTCGGGCGTAAAAACCGATGCCGGCGTGATCGGTGTGGCCGAAGCGGTAGAGCGCGGCAGCTGTGCTTCTGTTTATGGTAACGAGCTGGTAACGGCATTAGAGCTGGCGGAAATTGCCGGTAAGTCTACCGGTATTATCTCAACGGCACGTATTACCCATGCGACTCCGGCGGCAACCTATGCTAAGTCGGCAGACCGTAACTGGGAAGATGTATCTGATATGCCGGCCGCAGCTGTGGCTGAGGGCTGTCAGGATATCGCCATGCAGCTGGTTAACTTCGAGGAAAACCTGGAAAAACGTTTCGCAGTAGATGTGGACGGTATCGAGGTAGTTATGGGTGGCGGTCGTCGTCACTTCCTGCCTAAAGACCCTGCATTTAACAGTGCCGATGCGCTTAGCAGCACAGAGGGTGATCGTACCGATGGTATCGATTTAACGGCTAAATGGCAGCAAGCCTATCCAAGCGGCACTTATGTGATGGATCAGGCTGGCTTCGATAAGATTGACCCGGCGAGCACAGAGCGCGTATTCGGTTTATTCAACGAATCACATATGCAGTACGAGCAAGACCGTGCCAATGACGTAGCCGGTGAGCCGTCGCTGGCCGAGATGACCACTAAGGCCATCGACGTACTTGATAATAACAATGAAGGCTTCTTCCTGACTGTTGAAGCGGGTCGTATCGACCATGCTCACCATGCCGGTAATGCTTATAACGCCTTGTATGATACCGTGGCCTTTGCCGATGCGGTACAAGCGGCTATCGACAATACCAACAGCGAAGAAACCCTGATTATCGTTACCGCTGACCACAGCCACGTATTTACCATTGCCGGTTATCCTAAGCGTGGTAACCCAATTCTGGGTAAGGTTGTCGGTGTAGGCAGCGATAAGCCAACTCTGGCTGCCGATAACATGCCTTACACTACCTTGGGTTACACCAATGGTAACGGCTTTAAAGACTTGGGCGCAGAAACCGATGCCGACGCCAGCTATAACGGTGAAATCGTTACCGGTCGTGTTGACCTTAGCGGTATCGATACTGCATCTCCAGGTTTCCACCAGGAAGCCCTGGTACCTATGAGCTCAGAAACGCACGCCGGTGAGGACGTGGGTGTTTATGCTCAAGGCCCTGGCGCGCACTTGGTAACAGGTACCAATGAGCAAAGTTACATCTTCCACGTGATGAACTATGCCGCGGATCTGGTAGAGAAAGCCGAAGCCAAGTTAGCTAAGTAATAAGCCATGGGCCGAGCCGATGCTCGGCCCTGCTTATACCAATTCACTTAAATAGCTAATCATTCTAGCGGGCTAAATATCGTGCTAACTGCGTTAGAATTTTTCTATGTAGAATAACTACATAAGAAAAACTCCGCCTTGTTATCACATCATTTATCCAGCGCTATATTTGCTCACATACCCAACAGAATTGGTATTGAAGGAATAAAAATGAAGTATTTTCCCCTCGCGGCACTGTGTTGTGCCCTAACGGGTGTTGCCAACGCAGCCCCTGCCGAACAATGTGATGCCAATGCCGACGTGCTTAAAGCCAGCTATCAGCAACAACAGGGCAAGCAGGACGGCAAAGACTTTAACCTGTGGCGTTTGCGTCAGGAAGTTGCCCATCAGGCGATGGCTCAGGGCCTTGTTGAAAAATGGCAACATTTAAGCGCAGGTCAGCTACGTCCAATACGCTATTTTGAGCAATACCAAAGAGGTATTGAGTACCAGCCCGGCGAGCTTAAAAGTCAGGGTCAAAAAGTTGAGTGGGCCCAAAAATATCAGTTAGTAAGCAATGCCTTACTGGAGCAACCGCTGCGCTCTGAGGGGCAGGGCTGCGAACGTGAAGAATTCTATGAGCATGGCAATAAACAGCAAAAGCTGGCCATTACCTGGCTGCCCGAGCTTAAGCTGGTAAAAAACATGACCCTAAGCCAGCAGGACGATCAAGGTCAGTGGCAGCAAGTAAACAGCTTAAAGCTACAGGGTTATGAGCTTAACCCACAAGCGGTTGAGCGCCAGTTCGCACTTTGGGATAGCTACCAGAGCACCGACTATGCGGATGTTGGCGACAACGAGCAAGACCCTTTCCTGGCGAAAATGATTAACCAAGGCTTTATCGAGCATGGTGCCTCGGGCTTTTACAGCAGTGATGGTCAGGCGCTAAAGGGTGGTCATCATCATTAGTTTTTGTCGGGCCGCCGACAAAGGCGGTCTTGTACTGCGCTGACTATCGCGGTCTTGTAGGTCGGTGCTTTGCGCCGACATCAGTGGTTATTTGATAGATATGGTCAGGTCACCGACAACGTTGTAGGTCAGGGTTCACCCTGACAATAAAGCGCTGCAGGAGCTCACTGCCGATACGGCCGACAATTGACAACCTTGCAAGGCTAAAGCCTCGCCTACAGGTAATCGCAGGTATTGTCAGGTAGGTCGGTGCTTTGCGCCGACAAAGGGAGTTACTGATAGATTTTGTCGTGTTGGGTGAGCGCGTTAAGAAAATAGTCCGGTGAACTATTTTTAGCAAGCGAACGCCTTGAGCCAGCGAAAGGCCGGGGACGGCAATCAAGCTTCATGAATGAATTTCTTGCACAGAGGTTAGTTCATGTCGCGTTGGCGACGACAACCAAAGAGGGAGTGATTCGACTCCCTCTTTGGAAACTCCCCGAACCCGTAATTCGCTAATGCTTCCGAACTCAGGTTTTTGTTAAGCGTTCCGCTTAGCTTTCAACACGGTTTAACGAGTCGTCCTGACTCGGTAAACCTAACTACGCAGTCCCCCTCCTCGCAGAGCTCGTCACCTTCAAGCGGCGCGAGTGAAACTGTTCACTCGCTTGTTTCCGCTTTCAGCCTATCTCGTTGTTTCAAGCACACTCCACAACAAAAGCCGATTTCTCCAGCGCGAATCAAAACGGGGAAGGGCGATCCCTGTGAGTGCAGTTTAGAATTCAAAGGCAGTGCTCTTTGGTCTCGTTATGTAATGTAATAAAACGGCTCGACTATCTAGGATAAAGCAATAACTATATGAAAATAGGGCACATAATAAATTACATAACGAGCCTTAGATGGCTCGATTAAGTGATGGCTCGGTTTAAATTGCACACCTGTTATTGTTTGCAATCAAAATGGCTGGTAACTTTTTGGTATTATTAAATAAAATTTTAGTTAGCGTGAAAAACCTAGGTTGTGGATAACTTCCTTAACCGGGAATTCGCACTAATACACTGTTAACAGTCTCAATCGAGGAGATCATAGTAATGAGTGAGATTAGATATCCATACAAGCCCAAACTATTTGTAGCTATCCTTTGTATTTTGTTTTTTGGCATTTTTTCCTATTTTACGGGTCAGGTTGCCAGTGAAAACGATAGGGGCCTGATCTTAAACCGGGTAATTGAATTCTCAACAACAGGTGCCTCTATTTTTTACTGGGCCATCACCGGGCTCTTTGGTGTTCTTTCGATTTTGGGCGCTGTACTCCTATTTAAAGGTGTTACATCTAAGAATGAGTTAGTCCTTACTGATGAATATATTCAGGCCCCTAAAAGCGGAATTAGCAATAAAATAGTTACCGTGAAATATGAAAATATAGAAAATATTACAGAGCAGAAAGTCCAAAAAAATCTATTTTTAAATATTTTTCATGATGGCGGTAAACTTACACTTGTATCAAGTGTATTGCCCAAGAAAGAAGATTTTGAGTATGTTAAAAGCCATATAGTAAGTCGTATAAACTGTTAACAATTCAATCAAGCCGACGCCTGCCGGCGCGGCTCATTGAGGCGTTAATTCAAAGCAGACAGCTATTAAACTTACAACAAGCGCCACGGCAGGCTTTTTTATTAAGCATCCTCAACAAAAAGGGCAGATACGATATCTGCCCTTTTTAGTACTAATTACACTAAAGCGATTAGTACTTGGTGGCGCGGTAACGCAGGGTTACTTCACCATAAGGCTGGTTGCCCTGAACCCGTACCTTCCATTTGCCCGCAGTCGGGTTAGTGAACTGGCAAAGCTCCTCTGGGCCGCTGTTGCGCGAGGCGCAATCGGCATGTTTCTTCGTGCCGCGGCGTTGCTTGCTGACAAAGAGATCGGCTTCACCCCAGCCGCCTACCAGCTCGATATCCAGATAATCGAAATCCATGGGTAGCTCTATGGTGAAGTTTTTCGGTTGGAATGAGCCGCTGATGGCGGTGAATTCGCCGCTTAACTCTTCGCTTGGCTTTGGCTCTGCCTTAATGGCGACAATCACAGGGTCGTGATCCGAAGCGCGATACGCATGGTCAGCGTACCAGCTGGCTTGTTGCTCTTGTGTTTTAAACTCCAGATTGTAATCAAGCACGCGCGGTTCATCGGCATTGATATGCCAATCCGTTGCCGCGACCACCTTGGCCATCAGACTGGGTGATGCGAGGGCATGATCCAGACTACCCATGCGGCCTTGGAAGTTATAGGAGTAGCTCAGGTTATCACCGTCAAGCGTCGGTAGCACGTTAGCAAAACCGGCGTCAGCAAAGGCTTGCATCGGCTCTTCCATGGCGTAGGCATTAATATCACCTACCAGTATGATGTCCTCGTCTTCAACACCGGTCGGGTGATTAGCAAGCCAGCTGGCAAATTCATTGGCGCCGGCAACTCGGGTGGCGTTAAAGCAGGCCTGGCCGTCATTTTGATCTGCATCCAGACCTTGAGCGTTGCCACAGCCGCCTTTTGACTTAAGATGCGCAACGGCAACGGTCAGCACCTCATCGGTGGCAATATCTTTAAATGTTTGCGCTATGGCGGCGCGGTTGCCATAGGCAAATGCACCCTGGTTGTTAATGGCGGCAAGGCCATTTTCCTCTACCTTGTCCTTGCGATAAATCAGCGCCGTGGTGATGGCATCGCTACCGACTTGGTCGACACCAAAATCGACAAAGGCATATTCGCCCTCGCTGCTGGCCGCATTCAGGGCGTTAACCAAAGAGCTCAGGGCACTGAAGTCACCAAAGCCATCGTTTTCGATTTCCATCAGGCCGATAATATCCGCGTTCATGGCGGTGATGGCGCTGACCAGTTTCTGCTCCTGGCGAATAAATTCTTCCAGGCTGTCGGCACCGCGAGCGGTGGGGAAGCCACCTTGCTGACCATCGCCATTGAAGTAGTTTAAGACGTTAAAGCTGGCTACCTTGATATCGCCCTCGGCCAAAAGCTGAGGTGCGTCCGTGCGTGGATTGGCGGCAACAAACTGAGGTGCCGTGCTTGGGTGCAGACGGTAACGATCAAAACCATATCCCAGTACCCCGGTCAGGCCGCTGACCGTGTCGCCCAGGCGCAGCGTGTTATAGGCATCAAGTCCTGGCGCCGGGTAGGCTATGTGAGCTGGGTTTTGACGGGTTGAGCCATCATCAAGCAGTAATTGCTTTAACAGGTTATCGGCTTCTACCGCATTGGCGGCAGCGCCGGGCAGGGCAACCTGAGTGCCTTGATACAAACGCTCGCTGGCCAGGCCCACTTCGCCGTAGCGCGCCAGGTTGTAGTTATCGACCACATACATAGGCTGGGCAAGAGTCACCAACATGCCTTCATAGGCTTCTAGGTCGTTTACATCCGCTACCGGCAGGGTCAATGGGGTTGCGCTCACCGCGGCGGTGCCACAATCGACCAGGGCGGTTACATCTTTAAGCTGGGTAGCGCCATAGTATTCGGCTACCGTGGCGATTAGGCGCACTCGCTCACCGACATTCACGTCATTATTCCTGTGATATACGAAGATACCTTCCGAGGTACTTGGGTCGTTATCGCTTTGCAGTGAAGATAAGAAGAAGCCACTCAGCTCATTGCTGTTTTGGAAGTCGGCACTGACCACGGCCTCAACCACCACCTGCTCACCAGCCATGGGGCTGACCGCACCATTACCCTGAATGCTGTGGATGGCCGTGGCGGTATCGGCACAGGTGAGGCTGAAATCCGGCTCTGGTTCAGGCTCTGGCTCAACCGGCGGGTTAGTGCCCAGATACTGACCGAGATCGCTAAAGTTATCATTGCCGGCGCCGCTAAAATAAGCGCTTGGATCATAAGGTGAGGTGATATCCGTGCGTGCCGGTGTGCCATCGATGCGGCGTAAGGTATTGTTTTGTGTTGTACTTGTGCCAGCACCCCAGCTTGAGCCTGGGTCCATACCCACCTGACCCATGCTGTCGATAACCTCGCCTTGCTTGCTCAGTACTATGGCATCATCACCGTTAAACCAGCCGCTGTCATTGGTTAAAGAAGCGGTTGCAAGTATCTCTGCCGCCGCCAGACTATGAGCGGCAACATACACGCCTTGCGGCGCTAAGGTGCCCGTCAGCGGTAGGGTTAAGCCGGCGCTGCTGCTGCCGTTAAAATAAAAGGCTAACTGGTACTGGCTTAAATCGATTTCGCTGTCGGTCGGGTTGTAAAGCTCGATGGCCTTGTTATTGCTGCTGCCTTCAACGTATTCGGAGATAAAAATATCCGCTTGTGCCGAGAGCGACACAAAGGCGCTGGCAACCGCCAGTGCTATCGGTGTAAAGGTGTTTTTCATGGTATGAATCCCGTGTCTCTAGTTAGATTAACCCTTAAAGGGGTACATAGTTTACGGGGGAGAGGTTACACTTAGGTGTCAATAATTTAACCTAATTGTGATGATTTTAGGGTCTGTTGACCTTTGTTGTTTGTTTCTGCAGCAGTTTGTAGCGGATTTATACAAGGCGGCACATGTGTGGTGTAGTTATTCTACATGAACATGTAACAACACAGTAGAAATGCGCTACAAGCGCTGCCCTACGGGTTCATCTAAACGCATCCTGCTCTGTGTTACTCGCTATGAACA
>NZ_PQCE01000045.1:0-221 GCF_002964725.1 Pseudoalteromonas sp. T1lg76 | reverse complement strand
GGCGCGGGATGGAGCAGCCTGGTAGCTCGTCGGGCTCATAACCCGAAGGTCGTCGGTTCAAATCCGGCTCCCGCAACCAATTCTTAATTGGATACGCCACTTCTTTCGAAAGCAGAAGCAAAACAACTTTCAAGTCTACTGGCGCGGGATGGAGCAGCCTGGTAGCTCGTCGGGCTCATAACCCGAAGGTCGTCGGTTCAAATCCGGCTCCCGCAACCAAT
>NZ_PQCE01000044.1:0-325 GCF_002964725.1 Pseudoalteromonas sp. T1lg76 | reverse complement strand
CAATTAAGAATTGGTTGCGGGAGCCGGATTTGAACCGACGACCTTCGGGTTATGAGCCCGACGAGCTACCAGGCTGCTCCATCCCGCGCCTGTAAGTGTCTTAGCTGAATTTCGTCGGGAACCGACGACCTTCGGCTTTTTCTGGTTTAGCGAGTCCGACGGATGATTTATCATCCTGCTTCATCCCGCGCCAGTAGACTTCAGTTTTGTTTTACTTCTAAAGCTGAAAAAGAAGTTGGTTGCGGGAGCCGGATTTGAACCGACGACCTTCGGGTTATGAGCCCGACGAGCTACCAGGCTGCTCCATCCCGCGCCAGTAGACTTT
>NZ_PQCE01000043.1:0-32715 GCF_002964725.1 Pseudoalteromonas sp. T1lg76 | reverse complement strand
AGTTTTATTTGACTCCCTGAGCCGCTAGCGCCTCGCTATGCGTTGCTGCCTGCCGTCTCAGTGGGGTCGCATTATAGGGAGATTCGATTTTGACGCAAGCCCTTTTTTAAAGAAAATTGCTAAAAACAGATCGTTTGCAGTTAAATTGAGCATAACGGCTCAAAAACATACAAAAAGCCACCCAATGGTGGCTTTTTGGCGGGGTTTTAATTGCTGATGGTTAGTTTCCAACCAGCCTTGCGCTGGTACAGTGACTCTTGCTGCAGCTCACTTAACATCAAGGGATGGGCATCTAACCATTGTTTATCTATATATAGTGTCAGCGCATTATTATGTTCTTTAATTACCAGCTCAGGTAAAACATCATTTTTGCGACGCATTGACAATATTACCGCCAACCTTAATAAACGCACTAACTGAGTGGCCAGCTTTTCGTGAGCACCGAGTGATTCAAAATCACCGGCCAGCACATCACCCTTATGGAAGCGCACCAGCTTGGCTACCAGAGCATGCTGCTGCTTGGTAAACCCGGGCATATCGGTATTGGTAATAATATAAGCGCCATGCTTAGGGTATTGCTTATATTCGATTAGCAGACCAACTTCATGCACCATGGCCGCTGCGGTCAATAACCCATGATCCGCCTCACTAAGTTGCCAAGGCTGACTTAATTGCGCCAATAATAGCTTGGCAATGCAGGCAACCCGCTCGCCTTGCCTGCTATCCAAATGGTAGCGGGTAATAAAACTGTCTATGGTGCGCTGGCGAATATCCTGGCGCTGCAGTTGTGGCACCATGCTATAGAGTACGCCTTCACGCAATGCACCACCGGCTAGTCCCATGGCGCTCACCTGCAAACTCTCAAAGATGGCAATAAGAATGGCAAGTCCAGAAACAAAAACCAGACGGCGCTCTTCACTTAATCCAGGCAGTTGCAGCTGTTCGATAGAGGCGTATTGAGTAGTTAATTGACGGATATCAAGTAACTTATCCAGTGTCAGGGTTTCGTCTTGGCGCTGGGCAACCATGATCTCCTGGATTGCCTGAACCGTGCCAGAGGCGCCCGCAGCATAGTCCCATCCGGTTGCGCGGTATAAGGCGATAATGGGTTGCAGGATTTGTTTCGCCGCCTTGATGGCATTGTCATAATTGCTGTCGCTGAGCAAACCATCTTTAAAGTAATGCTCTAGGTAGGTAACGCAGCCCATATGCAAGCTGGTGTAGTGAATAGCTTGTTGGCCTTCGCCTATGACTATTTCGGTACTGGCGCCACCTATATCAATCACCAATTGCTTACCGGAACAAGCCGACGTATGCGCCACACCTTGGTAGATGGTCTTTGCTTCTACTTCACCGCTGATAACATTAATTGGATGACCAAGAATTTGCTCAGCGCGCTCTTTGAATACATCGGCATTCGTCGCCAGTCTGAGTGTGGCCGTGGCTACGATGCGAACTTGTGACGCAGGAATATCCTGCAGTCGTTCGGCAAATAGGGCTAAACATTCCCAGCCACGCTCCATTGCTTCCTGACTTAATTGCATACTGCCATCGAGGCCCGCAGCCAAACGCACCTTGCGTTTTACCCGGCCCATGGTTTGTAACGAGCCTGCCACTGTTTTGGCAATCAACATATGAAAGCTATTGGAGCCAAGATCGATTACCGCATATAAATCATCTTGGAGAGAAGAATTTACCACGTACTTACCTCTAAAAAAGCTTGGCTCCGGGGGGCCAAGCTTGCACGTCGTTTGGGACGTGTTGTCATGCTAGTAGGCTAACGTCCTTGCCCATGGCGGCGACGACCTTGCCCATGTCCTTGGTTTTTACCCCGTGAACGCCCTTGCGGCCCACGGCGTTTAATTGTTTTCGGTGCCGTAATATCATCCAACAGCGCCGTTTTGTCGTAATGAGACACAGGGATATTGTGCTCAATATAGTCTTCGATCTCTTGCAGATTATAAGCGTATTGCTCACAGGCAAAGCTGATAGCGTGGCCCGATGCCCCAGCACGACCGGTACGACCGATACGGTGTACATAATCTTCGCAATCGTCCGGTAGGTCATAGTTGAATACATGACTTACTTCAGGAATGTGTAGACCACGAGCAGCAACATCGGTTGCAACTAGTACATCTAAACTTCCCTTTGCAAATTGTGCCAAGGTTGACTGACGTTTCTTCTGATTCACATCGCCGGTCAATAAGCCAACACGATGCCCATCTGCTTGTAACCAAGCGTAAAGTTCTTCACACACATGTTTTGTGTTGGCGAACACTATCGCTTTTTCCGGCCATTCTTCCTCGATCAAGGTAAGTAGCAGTTTCATTTTGTCATTTTGCGACGGATGAAACAGCTCTTCTGCAATGCGCTTACCGGTTTTAACATCCGGCTCGATCTGCACATGCTCTGGATTGGTCATGTGCTCAAACGCTAATTCTTGAACGCGATAAGACAAGGTGGCCGAAAATAACAGGTTAAGACGTTCGGTCGCTTCGGGCATGCGGCGGAACATATAACGGATATCTTTGATAAAGCCGAGGTCGAACATGCGATCCGCTTCATCCAGTACCACAACCTCGATGTCGTTAAGGGTATAACAGCCTTGTTTATACAGGTCGATCAAACGGCCCGTGGTACCAATTAAAATATCGACACCTTTTTCTAGCTGCGCCCGTTGTTTTTCGTAATCTTCGCCACCATATAATAAACCTAGTTTAAGATTACAGTGCGGTGCCAAGATTTTTGCATCTTTGTGGATCTGAATCGCAAGCTCCCGTGTGGGGGCCATGATCAGGGCTCTTGGTTGCTGACCCGATGGCTTTTGACTCTGCAATAAGTGATGGCAGGTGGCGGTAAGAAACGCCAGTGTTTTACCTGTGCCAGTTTGTGCTTGGCCCGCAATGTCGCGGCCAGCCTCAACATAAGGCATACACTTCGCCTGAATAGGCGTGCAGTATTCAAAGCCACTTGCTTGCAATCCGGCAACCACCTCCGGAGCTAAAGCAAAGTCTGCAAATTTTTTATCGGTTAAATGTGTCTTATTCATAGCGATAAAGCATAACGCTTAAACTTGCAATAAGAAACAAGAGTGTTTAAATACGCACTAAATAAATTCGCCAAATTTAACGGAGAACGTGATGAGCGATAAAATTATCCAATTAACTGACGACAGCTTTGAGGCTGACGTAATGCAATCAGACAAACCTGTACTAGTCGACTTTTGGGCTGAGTGGTGCGGACCTTGTAAAATGATTGCCCCTATTCTTGACGATGTAGCTGGCGAGTTTGAAGGCCGTGTAACTATCGGCAAATTGAATATCGACCAAAACGCTGGCACTCCGCCTAAGTTTGGTATCCGCGGTATTCCAACCTTACTACTGTTCAAAGACGGTCAGGTTGCTGCTACTAAGGTAGGTGCCCTTTCTAAAGCTCAGCTAGTTGAGTTCTTAGAAAACAACATCTAAGCACAGATTATAAAAAAAGGGCGCTCGCCCTTTTTTTATATGACATTTTGTATAAAGACTGGACGATAAGCCACTGAGCTGCTAGTTTATAACCCCAACAATTCCAAGTTTATCCAACAACCTCACTCGAAGTACTTCCATTTCGAGACGATAAATAGTTTAAAGAACCCACCAATATGCATTTACGCGAACTGAAAGACAAGTCGATCAACGAACTTGTAAAACTAGCCGAGTCTATGGGCCTAGAGAATGTAGCCCGCCTAAGAAAACAAGACATTATCTTTGCCATCCTGAAAGCGCACGCGAAAAGCGGCGAAAACATTTTCGGTGGCGGTGTATTAGAAATCCTGCAAGACGGTTTTGGTTTCCTACGTAGCTCAGAAGCTTCGTACCTTGCTGGTCCAGACGATATTTATGTATCTCCAAGCCAAATTCGTCGCTTCAGTTTGCGCACGGGCGACAGCATTGCCGGCCTTATTCGCCCACCAAAAGATGGTGAACGTTACTTCGCGCTACTAAAAGTAAACGAAGTTAACTTTGATAAGCCGGAAAACTCACGCACCAAGATTTTATTTGAGAACTTAACGCCATTGCACGCCAATGAGCGTTTACGCATGGAACGTGGTAACGGCAGCACCGAAGATATTACCGCTCGTGTTCTTGACCTTGCAGCACCAATAGGTAAAGGCCAGCGTGGCCTTTTGGTTGCACCGCCTAAGGCCGGTAAAACCATGTTGCTACAAAATATCGCCCAGTCTATTAGCTATAACCACCCTGATTGTGAGCTCATGGTATTGCTTATCGATGAGCGTCCGGAAGAAGTAACGGAAATGCAGCGCCTGGTTAAGGGCGAAGTAATTGCATCGACTTTCGATGAGCCGGCAAGCCGTCACGTACAGGTCGCGGAAATGGTGATCGAGAAGGCAAAACGCCTGGTTGAGCACAAGAAAGACGTGGTTATCCTGCTTGATTCAATCACTCGTCTGGCGCGTGCCTACAACACGGTTATTCCATCATCGGGCAAGGTACTTACCGGTGGTGTTGACGCCAACGCCCTGCACAAGCCAAAGCGCTTCTTTGGTGCGGCACGTAACGTTGAGGAAGGCGGCAGCCTGACCATTATCGCCACCGCGCTTATCGATACCGGTTCGAAAATGGATGAAGTAATCTACGAAGAGTTTAAAGGTACGGGTAACATGGAATTGCACCTGAACCGTAAAATTGCCGAGAAACGCGTATTCCCGGCGATTGACTTCAACCGCTCAGGTACTCGTCGTGAAGAATTACTGACTAAACCGGATGAGCTACAGAAGATGTGGATCCTGCGTAAGATAGTTCACGATATGTCGGAAATCGATGCCATGGAATTCCTTATCGATAAACTGGCCATGTGTAAGACCAATGACGAGTTTTTTGACTCAATGAAGCGTAAGTAAGCTTTACTGGGTTAAACAAAAGCCACTGTTATCACAGTGGCTTTTTTGTGTCTGCTGTTTAGGGGTTAATGTCCTGACTCTGCTTCATGCATCGCCAGATCGCTTAGCAGCTCACTGACGTGTTCACCGTCCTGGAATTTGGCGGCGCGCTCAATATCACTAAGCAATTGCGCTAAGTCGGCATCGGCAAACATCTTTGCTGCGCCTGCCAAGCGATGGGCAATTTTTGCCACAGCGGCGATATCATCACGCTGCTGCGCCGCTTTCAGCAAGGCAATTTCCGCAGGCAAGGTTTGTGCAAAGCTATGGCGCAGGTCGCTCATATCCACCTCACGGTAACCTTCTTTTTGCTCACTGACACTTAGGTAGCGCTCTAACACGGCACAAAACTGTGCCTTATCTATGGGCTTGGCCAGATGACCGGCAAATCCCACTTGCTTATACTGCGCGATTTCATGGGTCATGGCATTGGCGGTCAAGGCGATAATGGGATTACTATAACCACATTGATGCAACAGCGACAGCGCCCCTAAGCCATCGAGTATCGGCATCTGAATATCCATTAAGACCAGGTCCGGATTATGTTTTAATGCCAACTCCACCGCCTGTTCACCATTTTCGGCGCTGTAAACCGTCACTCCAAGATTCTGCAATAAGCGCTCAATCAGGCGACGATTATCTGGGTGATCCTCCGCCAATACCACAGTGCCACTAAAGCTGGAGGCATAACAAGGTGGCGGCTGCGCTTGCAACTCACTAGTTAATTGGCTGTACTGACAGGGCAGCTTAAAGCAAAAACAGCTGCCGCATCCCAGGGTGCTGGTTACGGTAATTTGCCCCCCCATGATGCATGCCAATTGCTGCGACAGGCTCAAGCCCAAACCTGTGCCGCCAAAGCGACGGCTAATGGAGTTGTCGCCCTGACTAAAGGTGGTAAAAATAGCTTCCAGTTTATCCTCAGCAATGCCAATCCCAGTATCTTCAACACAAAATACCAGGTTCTTATCCTGAGCGCTGATCTTAAGAGTTACCTGACCTTGCTCGGTAAATTTAATGGCATTGGAGCACAGGTTAACCAACACCTGCTTAACACGAATATAGTCCAGTTCGGCACCGCTGTTTGCCGGCAGTTGGTTGTCGATGTAAAAGTCGATACCCTGCTGCAGGGCACTGGGTGCAAACATGGCCTTGATATCGGCGAGCAGAGAATCCAGGCTCACCAAAGCAATATTAAGCTCGAGTTTATTGGCTTCGATTTTACTTAAATCCAGTACATCATTGATCAGCTCACCCAGATGCTTGCTGTTGTTATAAATAACCTGCAACTCCTTGGCGACATCGGCATCACGCACCTCACCATGAACAATGGCCTCGGCCTGACCCATAATGGAAGTCAGCGGCGTTCTAATCTCATGGCTTATATTCGCCAGAAACTGGCTTTTAATTTCATTGGCTGAACTAAGCTGTTGCGCCAGAGCCTCAAGCTCCTGAGTGCGCAAGCGTACCTTCTCTTCCAAGATAGCATTGGCCCGACGCTCGGCTCCGCGGCGATACAAGAGTACGCCGATAATCAAGGTTAGTAACAATAACCCCGAGACCAACCAGGTAAACTGATTGCGTTGGCGCGCCGCGATTCGCTCAAATTCTTGTTGCCGCTGCAGCGACTCCACCTGGCGCTGTAACTGAGTTGTGTTGTATTTAGCATGAAAATCATTAAGGCGACTGGCAATGGCCCGACTAACGGCCAGATCGCGTTCACGCTCATATTTTTCAAACAACACCAAAGCCTTTTGATTATCCCCCTGCGCCGCTGCCAGCAATAGCTCAATCAAATAGGTGTCTATAGGCGCGTCGTCACTGCTATTTTGTTGCGATAACGAATAGGCCTGCGCCAAGGCTGCTTCGGCGCGCTCGTAGTCACCCTTGCCATACAACACCTTGGCGGTGATCTCTTGTATGGTAATGAGCCCAGGGAAATAGTCGATCACCTCAAGCTGCGCCTTCGCCTCTTCCAAGGTAGCCAGGGAATCATCAAAACGGCCTTGAAAGAAATACAAATCGGCCAAATTCATCCTAGTGTTAACGAAGCTTACAGAATCATTGGTCTTGGCTATGTTCGCCAATGCCAATCGATATTGCTCGGCGGCGGCGTCGAGCTGCCCAAGGTTGCGATAAATAATACCGAGATTAGACTGCATTTGTGCCAGGCCTGCGGTGTCCCCCATACGTACAAAGGCATCACCCACTGTGGTATACATTTCCAGCGCGGCATCAAAGCGATCGGCGCTGATATAAGCGCCGGCAATATTATGAATAATATCGACCCTATCCTGCTCCGAGCCGTGCTCGTCATACAAGGCTTTAGCACTGCCGTAATAGTCGATGGCCTGCTCCAGACGCTCAGCGCGCATCAAGGCTAAACCGATATTATTGTATAAATGAGCCTGCAGCAGCGGCTCATTGGCTTGCTCAAGTATCTGTAAGGCTCTGGAGTAATCCTCAACGGCACTAAGATAATGGCCACGATAATAATTGGCTATCCCTTGCTTTTTAGCATAATCGGCACGGCGTATCGGCGGCTCCAGATCGGCGGATAACTGCTCCGCCCGCAAAAAGTAACGGGTCGCTTTTTGATAATCACCGCTGGCAAAGTATTGCTCGGCAACAAACCGAGTCAGGGCCAGCTTTTCTTTATCCGCTAGAGGTTCGCTTAAGCTTGCTACGGCGCGGTCGAGTTGCACCTCTTTAGGCTCGAGCAGGATTTGCTCCAGCGCCGTGCTGGCACCGTAACAGGGAGAGAGAGACAAAGCAGCACAGAAAAACAGGCTTAGTGTTTTATAAAAGCTGACCTTCCTTTGCAACATTACTTTCTTCCACTTTGTCGTTGCGTTAGAGCATAACTACTACACCCTAGGCTATTGATTACTTGAGACATAAACAGCGTCATTTTAGGTTCGCTTTGCTATCACCAGATGCCAGTACCACATCATATCCTTATTAGCCTGGGCGTTTATTGTGACAGCCTCAACTGATTGCTACTGTTTGCTATTTATTCATATCCAGCGGGTATATTCAACTTTATTACGATTAGCAGTCCGTCTCTCCCGCATTAAACAGCCCGACAAAAGCCGCGATTTTGACCTGACAAGCATAGCCGCTTTATAAGTAAAGTCATTGGTTTACTTCAACTAAATACAGAAATAGCAGGCTCTTCAATGGGCAATTTAAGTCATGACCCTAATATAAGAAACAATACTTGCAATTGATAATCATTTGCAATAGCATGCGCATTCAAAATAACTCACAGCAACTCTTTAGGATCTTACGCAATGACGCGCCACCCTCTTTCTCTCATTATTTTCAGTGTCTTATCAGCACCCAGCCTGGCGGCAACCAAGATGGAAACCATTGAAGTGGTCGGTAGTTATTTCAATGATTACAAGGTCGATAGCGCCTCTGGCGCCATGCGTACCGACGCTTCGCTACTGGAAACCGCCCAATCGGTTACCGTGATCCCAGAAACCATAGTCAATGAGCAACTGGCCACTACTCTGGGGGAAGTGCTAAGCAATGATGCCAGCCTGACCTCGGGCTCGAACCAGCGCAACAGGGAAACCTTTAATATGCGCGGCTTTAGCCTAAGCTCAGCGACCGGTTATCTGCGCGATGGCCACCAGCACTGGTCACATTACCAACAGCCCATTGAGATCCTAGAGCGTGTTGAAGTGATCAAAGGCCCGGCGAGCATTTTGTATGGCCAGTCCGGCCCTGGCGGTCTGGTTAACATGGTCACCAAAAAGCCTACCGCGAATCGCTTTGTTAATGTCAGTGCCGATGTCGATCAACATGGTTCGACACGTTTTATGCTCGACGCCAGCTCGGCACTCAATGATGATGAAACACTGCGCGGACGCGGTATTGTGGTTAAGCAAGATGTGAACTTCTGGCGTGACTATGCCAACGGCGATGAGCGTGAGCGCGATCGTTTCCTCGGCGCCTTAGTCCTTGATTACGACCTCAGCGACGACACCCTGATCCGCGTTCACTATGATCGCACCGATGATAAAACCGGTCTCGACACCGGTGCCTGGCTAGATTCGCAAGGCAAGGTCATCGGCGATGACAAAACCATTTACGACTTCTCCTGGGCCTTTACCGATATCGTGGTAGAGAACTTAGGCCTGGATGTGCGCACCTACCTCAACGATAACTGGCAACTGAGACTGGGTTATAACGAACAAACCTTTGAGCGCCAGCGCTTTGAGTCGGCGCCACGTAAACCCAGTGACTACCAAGCCGGTGGCAGCTATAACTCACGCCCCTATGATCGTTTTGATGATTGGCAATTTACCACCGCCTATATCGACTTTATTGGTGACTTCCAGCTAGCGGGCATGCAACACCAGCTGCTGATCGGCGCCAACAGCCTGGACTATTACTATGGCCAGCTGCGCACCAGTGCCGACGCCATAGATTATATCCCCGGCCAAAGCGAGCCAAGCCGCCCGGATATCAGTTATGCAAGCGATACCAGCCTTTCGAGTGACGAGTATGACTACTATGGCATCTATATTCAGGATTTGATCACCTTTAATCCGCAGTGGCAGCTGTCGCTGGGCGGTCGCTACGACAAACAGAATAAAGAAGGGGCAAATAACGAATCTGTCTTGCCTAAGGTCGGTGTGCTGTATCACCCGAACGACAATGCCACCCTGTATGTCAGCTATTCTGAGGGTTTTGAGCCACAGGGTTCAGAGCGCCTGAACAACGAAAGTGATAAAAATCACAATATGAAACTCGACGCCGTCACCTCGGAGCAAATGGAGATAGGTGCCAAATGGCAACTGTTCGATGAGCGCCTGCTGCTTACCGGTGCACTCTTTGATATTAGTAAAAAAGGCACCCTGGTCAGCGAGTTAGTCGATCACCCGGATTACGACACCATCACCACACAGGTAGGTGAGCAGCGCCATAAGGGTATTGAATTAGCCGCCCAAGGCGCCGTAAGCGATCGTTTCTTTGTGATGGCGTCAAGCATGTATCTGGATGCCAACTACGAGCGTGACGAAGACTTGGAAGGGAAAACCCCGGCAGATGCACCTAAATGGTCGGCCTCACTATGGTCACGCTATGAAGTCACCGAGGCCTTAGCGCTTAATGCCGGACTCTTCTATACCGGCAAACGCTTTGCAGACAGCGATAACCAGATAGAAAAAGACGCCTATACCCGAGTCGACGTCGGTGCGACTTATGCCATCAAGCTTGCCGGCAATGACGTCGATCTGCGTTTAAATATCGAAAACCTTTTCGACACCGAGTACCTGGCTGGCGGTGGCACCAATAATGTGACCATAGGTGAAGGCACCAACTTCCGCCTCGCCGCTCAGTTTAGCTTCTAACTAGCCTGAAAAAGCCCGGCATTTGCCGGGCTGACTTCTTTAGGATTTATCACTTTTTCAGCTGCTTGAATAAATGCAGGGCGATTACGACCACAAATCCAGCCAGTAACCCAACCAGGCCATTGGCGCCGTTAACTACCAAGGCCTCAACCACCCCACCGTATTGACCGGCCAGCTCACCCCAGTGACCAATAAGATGATGCAACGGCGCGATACCATGCACCAATATGCCGCCACCGACTAAAAACATGGCTATAGTCCCCAATACCGCCAGCGCCTTCATCAACCAGGGCGCTAAGGTCAGCAAAAATCGTCCCATTGCACGACTGATGGCGCTTTTAGCAGCAACGCCGCGCTGCAACAGATATAAACCAGCATCATCCAGTTTCACTATACCGGCCACTAAACCGTAGACACCCACAGTCATCACCACGGCTATTATCGACAGCACAGACACCTGATGGATAAAACTGGCGGTAGCAACCGTGCCAAGGGAGATCACGATAATTTCCGCGGAAAGAATAAAGTCGGTGCGTATCGCCCCCTTAATTTTTTCCTTTTCTGCTTCCGGAGTGAGCGGCTCAGCCAGGGCCGGATGCTCCGGCTGTTCTTCCTTGCCGTGAGCCAGCTTTTCCGCGCCCTCAAAACACAGGAATAAACCACCTAGCATCAACAAGGGTGTGATCAGCCAGGGAATAAAGGCGCTAATAAGCAGCGCCGCCGGCACCAGGATAGCTTTATTCAGCATGGAGCCTTTAGCCACGGCCCAGACCACGGGTAACTCCCTATCGGCGTTCACCCCGGAAACCTGCTGCGCATTAAGGGCCAGGTCGTCCCCCAGCACCCCGGCGGTTTTTTTGGTCGCCACCTTACTCATGGTAGCAATGTCGTCCAACAGAGCGGTGATGTCATCAAGAAGAGTCAATAAGCTTGCGCCAGCCATGGGCATTCCTTTAGCAGTGTTAAATGTGCCTTGTTAAGCTAATACGCTACACTGACGTTGTCCACAATTGCGGAGAAAAACAATGACTAAGGGACTGTTTTTGGCAATACCCGCAGCTCTGATACTCAGCGCCTGCAATGAACTGCCCAAAACCCAGGAAGGCAATACTGCCATAAACTACCGCTGTGATTCGGGGGCCATATTCAGTGTTCGCTTTAACGCCGAGCGCGCAACTCTGACTTTGGGCCAGGCTACTCACACCCTGATTGGCGAGCGTGCCGCCTCCGGCGCAAAATACAGCAATGAGGAACTCACCTTTTGGGGCAAGGGTGATAACAGCATACTGATGCTCAACGACGAAACCTGGCAGTGCCAGCGCAGTGATTGATCGCTTTTGCGTCGCCATCAAGTATAATGCGGCAAACACCCGAGGCTTACAGAGGCGTAATGAAATACAAAGACTTAAGAGACTTTATCGCGTTGCTTGAAAAGCGCGGCGAGCTCAAGCGGATCAGCCAGCCCATTAGTACCCATTTGGAAATGACCGAAATTGCCGATCGCACCTTGCGTGCCAAGGGCCCGGCCTTACTATTTGAGAACCCGGTCGGCTATGATATCCCGGTGCTTGCAAATCTCTTCGGTACGCCAGAGCGCGTGGCTTTAGGCATGGGTCAGGATAATGTCGCAGCCCTGCGCGAAGTAGGTCAGTTACTCGCCTTTTTAAAAGAGCCCGAGCCTCCTAAGGGCATTAAGGAAGCGCTGGGACAGATCCCGGTATTTAAACAAGTCCTCAATATGCCCGCCAAGGAAGTAAAAAAAGCCCCCTGTCAGCAGGTAGTGCTCAGCGGCGATGAGGTCGACCTGACCAAACTACCCATCCAACATTGTTGGCCGGGCGATGCAGCCCCGCTTATTACCTGGGGTCTGACGGTCACTAAAGGGCCCTATAAAAAGCGCCAGAATCTGGGTATTTACCGCCAGCAACTGCTTGGTAAGAACAAGATCATTATGCGCTGGTTATCGCACCGTGGTGGTGCCTTAGACTTTCAAGAATGGTGTAAGGAAAATCCAGGGGAGCCCTATCCGGTTTCCGTTGCCCTGGGTGCCGATCCAGCCACCATTTTAGGTGCGGTTACGCCTGTGCCGGATACCTTAAGCGAATATGCCTTTGCCGGTTTGTTGCGTGGCAGCAAAACCGAAGTGGTGAAATCCATATCCAATGATCTGCAGGTGCCCGCCAGTGCGGAAATCGTGCTTGAAGGTTATATAGCTCAAGGTGAGCTGGCACCAGAAGGCCCGTATGGCGACCACACCGGCTATTACAATGAAGTGGATGATTTTCCGGTGATGACGGTGACCCATATTACCCATCGCGAAAACCCTATTTATCACAGCACCTATACCGGCCGCCCACCCGATGAGCCGGCCATTCTAGGCGTGGCGCTGAACGAAGTATTTGTGCCTATTTTGCAAAAGCAGTTCCCGGAAATCGTTGACTTCTACTTGCCGCCGGAAGGCTGTTCGTATCGCATGGCGGTGGTAACCATGAAGAAGCAATATCCTGGCCATGCAAAACGGGTGATGATGGGCGTGTGGTCCTTCCTGCGCCAGTTTATGTACACCAAGTTTGTGATCGTCTGTGATGATGACGTTAATGCCCGCGACTGGAATGACGTGATCTGGGCCATAACCACACGTATGGACCCGGCACGCGATACCACCTTGGTAGAAAATACCCCTATCGACTACCTGGATTTTGCCTCGCCGGTTTCCGGCCTGGGCTCAAAAATGGGTATGGATGCAACCAACAAATGGCCCGGTGAAACCGACCGCGAATGGGGCGAGCCCATAGTGATGGATGAAGCCACCAAGCAAAGAGTCGATGAAATATGGGACTCCCTGGGCATAGACTAAGTGCCTGTTAATTGGCCTTCTATGGTAGGCTAGCAGTTAAGAGTTAGAAGCAAGGTAAAACATGCAAACATTACAAGCGAACGTGCAAAGTATTTCGCCACTCACAGAATTCGTTTACAAGGTTATTTTGACGCCCAACGAAGCGGCTCAATTTGAAGCGGGTCATTATTGCCAACTGGTACTAGGAGAAAAGGACAAGCGCGCATTTTCAATCGCCAGCCGCCCCAGCCAGCAGCATGCAATCGAATTGCATATTGGCGCCTCAGGTGCAGACTCCTACGCCATGCAAGCGCTTGAGCACCTGAAAGAGCATCTTGCCAATGGCACTCAGGCAACGCTCGAAGTGGGCCTGGGTGTATCTCAGCTACGTCTTGATTGTGACCGTCCACTGGTTCTTTTGGCGGGAGGCACCGGCTTCTCCTATGTTAAGTCGATGGCTGACCATTTGGCCGAAGTTGGCTGCGACCGTCCGGTATTTTTCTACTGGGGAGTGAAGCATGAAGATGCCCTTTACGCCAAAGAAGAAATGGAAGCCTGGGCCGCCAGCAACCCGCATTTCACCTTTATCCCGGTGGTTGAACAACCACAGGGGCAGTGGCGTGGCCACACCGGCTTAGTACATCAGGCGGTGATGAAAGACATAGTGTCGTTAGAACCCTACACAATTTATATGGCCGGACGTTTCGATATGATAGGTGCGGTACGCGATGACTTTATCGAGCACGGTGCCCTGCGCGAGCATATGTATGCGGATGCCTTTGCCTTTATCAAATAAGCTTGAGCACAGTTTAGCTTAGTTAATTGAAAAGAGGCCCAGGCCTCTTTTCTGTTTTTCAGAACACATCAATAGTTTTAATTCATTTTACCTATCAATTAACCAGCCCTAGACTACTCCTATCAACCACGATAGGAGTGCGACCATGTTCAATATCAAAGTCTCAGATATTATTAAGCGAACCTTTTTATCCATCAGCCCAGATCTTGAGCTCACCGCAGCGATTGATTTACTGCTTAAACATCAGGTGATTGGTGCTCCGGTGATCGATGATTCGGGAAAGTTATTGGGTTATTTATCGGAGCAAGACTGCTTGGCGCCGCTGACCACCAACAGCTACTTTTGTGATGGCCGTATCCAGGTGCGTGAGGTGATGAGCCAGGATGTGCTTACCTGCCAACTCGACGACTCTTTACTTGATTTAGCCGCGCGCATGCGCCGCCACAATCTACCCAAACGTTATCCAGTTATTGACCAAGGGAAAGTTATTGGCATGGCCGAGCGCTCGCAGGTGTTACAAGCGCTCTCACAAAGTTACCGCAGCTGCAGCGCTGCCTGATTATGCTTCGCGAGCGGCCGCTTTTGCTTTTAAAGCGGCTTTATCGCCATCGCTTAAGTAAGCGATTTCTAACGCATTGGCCTGAGCCAGCTCGATATCTTCCTTGCTCAAGCCAGCTTGATAAGCCGCATTTTGATATTCGTTGTCAAGCTCTATGCCCTGCACCGCCGGATCATCGGTATTAATCGATGCCAAGATGCCGTGCTCAAGGAAGCGCTTCAATGGATGGGTATGAATATCGGCAACCGTACTGGTAAGCACATTACTGGTCAGGCAAGACTCGATACCTATGCGGTTATCGCGCAGGTAATCCATTAATTTGGCATCTTGTATAGCATTGACGCCATGACCGATACGATCGGCTCCCAAGCCTTCAATGGCCTGCCAGATGCTGCTCGAATCCTGCGCCTCACCGGCATGCACTGTGGCACGCAGGTCGGCCTTGTGCACCTGTTTAAAGTGGTCCACAAATAAGTCACCGGGAAAGCCCAGCTCATCACCGGCTAAATCAACCGCCACCATCTGTTCTTTAAAGGCCAAAATGGCCTCCAGCTCTTGCTGACATTTTTGTTGTCCGAAGGTGCGCGACATAATGCCAATCAGGTTTACCTTGATGTCGTGCTCACGCACGGCGCTATGAATACCATCGACCACGGCTTCAACCACGCCTTGTGGATGCAGGTTATGACTCATCGCCATGTAGTAAGGGCTAAAACGCAGCTCAGTGTAGTCTATGCCTTGGGCCACGGCATCCTCGACATTTTCTATGGCAATGCGACGACAGGCGTCGTAGTCACCTAAAACCTTTACACCCCAGTCGAGCTTTTCTAAAAAAGCCATCAGGTCAGGGGCTATCTCAACGACCTGTACATGCGGACGCAAGGATTCAAGATCGTCACCTGGGAGCTGTATATTGAACTGTCGGCCCAACTCGAGAATGGTAGTGGCGCGCACATTGCCGTCTAAATGGCGATGCAGGTCGAGTAAAGGTAGTTGGCGATTGATCATCATGACCCCCAAGTGTGTAGATAAAATTGCGCGCATCATACGCATATGCACAATAAATTCAAGTTAGTACGAACGAGTGCCCGCTCGTCGAGCCAGCTGCCTGGCGATACTGCTAAAGAGCGTGTTGGCCTCGATAGGCTTAACCACATAGTCGTCCATGCCGCATTGCTGCGCCAGCTTTACATCCCGCTCCTGAGCATTGGCGGACAGGCCGATAATGGGTAGGTCACTGAGCAGCAGCTCATTGCGGATCTCCCGAGTGGCCGTCAGACCGTCCATGTTCGGCATCTGTATATCCATCAGCACCAGGTCATAATGTTTACGGCCCACCATGGCTACCGCCTCAACCCCATCATTGGCGATATCTGGCTGGGCGCCCTTACCCTCAAGCATGGCTTTAGCGACCTGCTGATTAAGAGGATTATCTTCCACCAGCAAGATGACCACATCCGTTAAGTCTATCTGGATCTCCTCACCGCGCTGCGGCGGCATATCCTGACGCATTGGCAAACTGGATTGCTTGGGCAGATAAACGCGAAAGCAGGAACCCTGACCTTCTTCGCTTTCCAGCTCGATGCGCCCGCCCATCAAGCTCACCAGCTTTTGGCAGATACTCAGGCCCAGCCCAGTGCCGCCAAAGCGTCGTGAGGTCGAGCCATCGGCCTGTGAGAAGGGCTTAAATAATTGCTTTTGAATCTCTTTGCGCATGCCTATGCCGGTGTCGCTGACGCTAAAACAGAGCTCGTCTTGAGCATCGGCTACCTTTAAGCGAATGGCACCCTGCTGAGTAAACTTCACCGCGTTGTTTAAAAGATTTAGCAGCACCTGCTTTAAGCGGATCATATCGGCATAAAAGACAGGCGCCACATCGGCGTC
The DNA here is from genome assembly GCF_002964725.1 of Pseudoalteromonas sp. T1lg76. NCBI lineage: Bacteria > Pseudomonadati > Pseudomonadota > Gammaproteobacteria > Alteromonadales > Pseudoalteromonadaceae > Pseudoalteromonas > Pseudoalteromonas sp. T1lg76. Next base: position 16,338 of record NZ_PQCE01000043.1, on the reverse strand, counting down.
AACTTCATAATCGACCAGCAGGCTTTTATGACTGGACTCTACCTCGACCAATTGCTGTAATTCGGCACACAGCTCATCTATGACTATGGGCTCCTGGTGTAAGTCCAGTTTTCCCGCTTCCATCTTAGAAAAGTCGAGCAGATCATTAAGCACCCGCAGCAAGACACTCAAGGCATTATCCGCCTGCGCTACATACTGCTTGCCCTTGTGCCAATCCTCTTGCTGCATGGCAAGATAATGCAAACCCTTAATGCCGTTGATCGGTGTACGTATCTCATGGCCCATATTGGCCAAAAACTGTGATTTAGCGCTGTTGGCCGTGTCGGCCTTGACCTTTTCTTCGCGCAACACCTTGGTTTGCTTGGCGACCTGATCACGTACGCGAATATTGCTGCCGGTGATGGCAATTAAAAAGGTGGTCAACAACCAAACGAATAACATGCCCACCACTTGGGCATACCAGTAGCCGGACCATAAGGGACGCCCGCCCTGACGATAAATATTCAAACGCCACTGCCTTGATACGGTTGCCATATCCTGGCTCATGATCAGCTCATCATGCTCGGCCAGCGGTAAAATAGCCTGATGCGGCTCGGCGCTGATATCCAGCACTTCCACATCGATACCATCAAACGCCAGTTTAGCCAGTGCCGATTGTTTCAACAGCGGCAGGCTTATCACCGCAGCCACATAACCAATTAGCTGAGCGTTGGCATCCGGCACCTCAGCCATCACCAAAAAACCCAGAGCGCCCTCGGGACTGCTTTCAAGTGCAAATGCCGGGGTTACAAACAATGAACCTGGGTGCGCTAAAAGATCAGGAAAATAACGCTCCGCACTAATATCCAGACCGAACACACTTTTCAGACGCGGTGAAAACTGACCGTAAAATACGGGGAAATGATCCGGCCCAGCTTGGCGCTCAAAGCGCGAAAAAATCTGGTATTGCGCTATTCCCTCGGACCTTGCTTGCTGCTCAAAAGCTGCCACATCTTGTGGTGGCACCTTGGGCATCCACACCAAGGCATTAATCTCCGGGTTATAAGCCATTTGCTTACGGGTAAAGTCATCAAACTCGCGCCGTGACACATTATGGCTATGGGCCATAAAGGACGCCAAAATCTGAGTATTAGCGCCCAATCGAGTGAACACAGTCTCCAGTTGCTCGACTATCACCTGAGCCTGAGAATTATAATAACGCTGATTTTGCTCCTTCTTGGCATTGGCCGCCAAATAGAAGGTAACGCTTATCACTGCATAGATGATCAGTGAGGGCACCACCACCTGAAGACGATGACGCACCACTTCAAAGTTAAAGCCGGCAAGTAACAAGGGGGTAAAAATCATCACCCCGATACTGTCGCCTATCCACCAGGTGATAAAGTTTTCCCAGCGCCCGGATGCCGGGATCACACCATTGGCAATCGACAACTCGGTACCGACCGCAGCGGCAATAATACAGACCAAGGGGCCGCCGACCAGGATACTGACCATGCTGCTTTTTAAATCGGATAGATCAAGAGGAGCGCGCAACACCCGAGTAATGAGCCAGTAGCCTAAAAAAGCCTGAAAGGTCGACGCTAAGGTGACTAAGGCGGCCTGACTGGCCACCTGCCAGTGGAGGATCCCCTCGATATTCTCAAGATGCAGTGTATTGGTAAGAAGGGCGCCAATAATGATCCCCAGCAGGGCACGGCGTCCGGCAATCAACAATGCCGCCAGGGCGATGCCAGAAGGTGGCCAGGAGGCCACGGCATAGCCCTCAACAGACAAGAGGGTATTACTTAAAAATCCGGTAATAAAGTAACCAAGGGCAACAACTAGGCTTAGGTTGAATAGGTTCTTCATTACCTCCTCGCTAGTGCTGACTGTGGTCGAGAACGAGTAAGGCTTTCTCCGCTTGCCCTGTGGCACGATAGCTTTGCATGGCCCGCTGTGGGTGCGGCAGGCGTTGTTGTTGCGCCAGGACCTTGTCGAAAATTCGCGCGGCCAGCTCATGTTCACCCTGGCTTTGTGCCAGATAAGCCAGACATACCAGCATTTCTGGTTCGTCGGGCTGCTTTTTCAGCTCGGCCTGCAGGGCTTTTTGTACTTCTTCTACCTGGCCATATTCAATCTCGCTTAGCACAGACAAGAGCTGCGAGTACTCATTACGCTTAAGCAGCTTTTTCAGCTCCTCTTGTACCGCGGCAATTCCTCCGGTGCGCACCATGGCACGCAAATAATGGGTGTGGCCACCGCTGCGTACCGCTTTAGGCAGATCGCCATTGCGCTTTTGTAAGCTGGTCACCGAGTCGCTATCGAAATATGCGCGCAGGGCCCAATCCCACTCATTTTCATCAAAGCTTTGCGCCTTGATTAAACGCGGGGCTAGCTGGGCAAATTCACTGAACTTATGCAGCTTTAACAGCACATTGGCGTAAAGTTTTAACTGATGCGCCGTGGCTTTTTTACTGGCACATTGGCTACGTAATGTGGCCAGCACCTCGGCTTCGCTGTGCGCCGCCAGCCAGAGATTGACCGGCTCGCTGCGATTCTTATCCGACAACTCATCCAAAAGATTCAGGGCAAAGTCCCGCTCCCCTTGTTGCAAACGCGCTTTAGCCTGCATGGCCAAAGAGAAGTCACGCCATTTTTCGTCAACACTGCCCTTGCTAAGGGTGTGCTGCAGTTGCTGCATATCGTCGTTGATCAATGCCCATAACGCCTGCTCCAGCACCGCCTGTTTACGCTCTTTGCTGCGAGCAAAAAAGCCATGGCGCACATTGCGATAGCTGTTGATCACATAACGCAACAGACAAAACAGCAGGTAACCACCAAACAGGGTTAACAGGGTTAGGATCACAAAACTGACTATGCTGCCTTCAACCGTCCATTGACCAAAGGCAATCAACACATAGCCCTTTTCGTCAATCAGCCAAGGGGCCACCGCGGCCACCAGGGCGATAAGGCCGAAAATTATAAGCAGTCTCACCATATCAAGACTCCTTTAAGGCGCTAACTGTGGCCAAGTTGATCGGCTGCGCTGGCGTTAGCTGTTGCAGTCGCAACTGCTTCAGCTGACTTAAAAACTGGCTGGTTTGCGGCTGTGATAAATCAAAGTAACGGGTGATCAGATCCGCTGAGCTTTGTAATGATTGCTTGTAGAGATCAACATACTGGTGAGTGGCAGCAAAGCCCGCCTGATCAAGATTGAAATGCAGACGTTGTTTAATTAAACGTTGTTGCTCATGGTCCAGTAAAGGCTCTATTGTCGCCTCGCGCTTACGCACCTTGATAAAGTCATCCACCAGCTTATCCCAGGTACGACCTAAATTAGTACGCCAGTCGGAAACACTCTCTGAGAGCTCTTGCTTATCCGCTGCCACCGTTTCCTCGGCCAGATCGACCATATTAAAGGCCAGTTTATCAACCTGTTGCCCTAAACCATGTAAGGTCAACACGGTGGCTTGCACATCCGCCAACTCGATGCTGGCCAGGGTTTGTAAATCGCTGTGAATGGCTCGTCTTAACTGAGCATTACCCGGATAGCTGGCCAGCAGCGCATCGGCACGCTCAAGCACAGTAGCGGCACCGGCATAGTTGCTTTCAGACCAAATTTTAAAATCCGCCAGAGCCACCAAACGACGTAATTCGTTCATATCCAATGGCGGCTGGGTATTATCTTTTGCCGCAGCAATACTTTGCTCAACATGAGTGATCATGGAGCGTTGATTGGCACTTAGCTGGCGACTGATGTCGTCATTAAAATCCTGTCGCCATTGCTGAGTTTGCTGCTGCTGAGTTTGTTGCGTATCACGTAAGGCCTGAATTTGCTCAGCCAGCGCCTGATTGGCACCTTGCAGCTGCTGCACCTGCTGTTGCATTTGCACCAGCGCCGCATTTTCCTGCTCGGTCGCATGGCTTTGCTGCTGATACTGATGCCAATATAAATAGCCTGTCCCAGCTCCGCCGCCCAGAGCAATCAACAAAGCCAATAAACCAACCTTGCTTACGCCTTGTTTGGCGGGCGCCCTGCCCGATTGCACTTTTGGCGCAGGCGCTTTTGCTGTGGCCGCCGACGTATTAGAAGGCGCTGATTCCGGCTCTGGCTTTTCGGGCTGCTCGCTCATATTGATTTCCTGCTCACTGTCGATACACGCGGCGATGGCCTGGTTAGTCACGCCTGCGGCAATACTAATATGGTCCGTGGCCACACCTTGCTGTTCTAAATGCGCCCCAGTTCTAGCACTAACAATATAGAAATGTCGCGATTTAAGCCACTGTAATAATTGCGGATCTTGGCTGGCAAAGATGGCATCGACGCTGCTGTTACTGGTTATGACCAAGGCATCGACCTGATCCTGCCGCCATTGCTGCAACCAGGCATCACTGCTCGGCTGCGCCGCAGTGCGCTGATACACCACCAGCGGATTGATAAAGGCGCCACGTTGTTTCAGGGTTTTGGCAAGCAAGGTACGTCCGCCTCGGCCCTTAACCAAGACCACATTTTTCCCTTCGACCTGCTGCAGCTCGGGCAGTGCAATCATACCTTCTGAATCATGACGCTCCGGCACCAGGGCACGGCATTTAAAATAACTCTCTAAAGCCTCTGCGGTGGCTTCACCCACGGCTACACATTGCACACTGGCGGGCAAACTGGGCCGTTGTTGATGCAAACCTATAACCGCATCCTGAGAAACGAAAACAGCAATATCGGCTTCATTCAGGGTCGCCAACTCTTGTTCATCACTGGCCAGATAATCAATATTCAACACTGGGCATTGAGTCACCTTATGCCCTTGTACAACAAGTAAATCAGCCAGTTCTTGCCCCTTACCCTGGGGCCGAGTTACAACAATATGTGCCATTGCCTGCGCCTTCGTTATCGTCCAGTTTTATTTTATTTCGCCATATACCTCGGCCAGAATCACATCGGCCCCTTGAGCCAGAAGTTCTTCCGCCAGGCTTACACCTAGTTGCTGCGCTTCACCAATAGAGCCCTTGGCCTCGGCCCGTAAAATACGTTTGCCATCAAGCGAACCCACCAGACCACGCAGATAGACCTGCTCACCTTCAATCACGGCATAGGCTCCGATTGGCACCTGACAACCACCTTGCAAGCGGCGGTTCATAGCGCGCTCGGCATCAACGCGAATACGAGTTGGCGTATGCTCAAGCGGTGCCAGCAGGGCTTTAATTTGCTCATCATCGCTGCGACACTCAATACCCACGGCACCCTGACCATTGGCTGGCAAAGATTCTTCGGCACTGATGTAACTGCGGATACGGTCGCTCATTTCTAAACGGATCAGGCCGGCGGCGGCGAGGATAATGGCATCGTACTGGCCTTCGTCCAGTTTCGCCAAGCGGGTATTCACGTTACCGCGCAGATCGCGAATATCGAGATCGGGACGACGCTCTTTAAGCTGGCACTGACGGCGCAAGCTTGAAGTACCTACTACGGCACCCTCGGGCAGGCTGTCAATATCGGCATAAAGGTTAGAAACAAAGGCATCACGCGGGTCTTCACGCTCACAAATGGTGTGCAGCTCCAGCCCAGCTGGAAAGTCCACCGGCACATCCTTCATGGAGTGCACCGCGATATCGGCTCGGTCTTCCAGCATGGCCTGCTCTAATTCTTTTACGAACAAGCCCTTACCGCCAACTTTTGCCAAAGGGGTATCGAGGATAATGTCGCCCTTGGTGGTCATGGTCACCAGTTCGACTTCAATATTTGCATGATGGCGCTCTAATTCAGCCTTTACAAATTCGGCTTGCCACAAAGCTAGGGCACTTTTACGAGTGGCAATTCGCACTCGCTGAGTTGCAGTTGTCATGTAATTCCTAATTCAAAGTTAAGGCTTGGCAATTAAGCGAAACTCTCTTGTTGCCAATAACTTATTATTGTTATCTCGTAATTCTACACGCCACAAACCAACTTGGCTGGGCATAATATGTTTAGATGAAAAGGTGCGATAACGAGCCGTGTGTACGCCGAGTTCAACCCGCGCCATCTGTTGCTCTTCAAAATACCAAATATGGCTGACTTTTTGCCCTTGCAGGCCGTGCAGTTCAGTGAAAAATACCAGGCTGGTATCAAAGTCACCCATATTAATCTCACGACCCAGCGCACTGACCGGCTCACGATCTTGCACTTGTGTGGTTAATACAGCTCGGCTCACTTTGTCGGTATCAATTTTGCTGCCCTGGGCCAGGTTGGCAACCTTGGCTTCATCATTAAAATCGGCTGCAACTACACTGGGTTCAACCTCGGCTGTTTCGGTACGAATGGACTCGGACTGAATAGGCTCGACCTGAATAGGCTCGGCTGGTGCGGGTTCGGCTATAACAGGCTCGACTGGCTCAGCATTCACTTCTTGAACCTGGTTGACCTCGGCGGCCACCTGCTCAATCGGCTCGGCATCATTTTGCGCCTGGGCTTCAACTAACGACTCAGACTCTGACTCTGCAACCAGAGGCTGTTTATAAGCCGAACTCTCGCTGCTAACGACTGGCTCAGCGACTAATTGGCTTGTAGCTGATTCGACCTCAGAGACCCTGCTTTGTTCGGCATTGGCCGGGGTAAAAGCAGCATACCAAAGTGCGCCTATAGCAAAGGCGCCGACTCCAGCGACTGTGCCGATGCGATGCCAATGCCACTGATAGACCACATCCTTGCGGGCAATGCGCGGTGTATTATTATTCATGTTCGCCGTTATCACGATTTTTTGTCCCATGCGCTGGTTCCTAGATCTCTTTTAACTTAGTCGCTCTATCAGCCATTGTCGAATGGCCTCAAGCTCTTGTTCACAGACCTGGTGCGCCATGGCATAAGTTTGCCAGGACACCGCCATCCCTTGCTCCTGCAAACAATCAAAGGCCTGTTTGCCAGCCGCTAATGGCACCACGTTGTCAAACTCGCCATGGGCCATAAAAATACTAAGGTCTTTATGTATCGCCTGCTCGGCCAGTAACTCCGGCTGCGACATATAGGTCGATAGCGCCATGACTCCGGCCAGCTTATGCTGATAGCGCGGCGCCAAATGCAAGGCAATCACGCCACCTTGCGAAAAGCCGGCAAGAATAATCTTGTCTGCCGGTATCCCGGCGGCGATTTGCTCATCAATTAAGTCGCTAATGCGCTGCGCTGATTGTTGCACACCCTGAGCATCGGCACGTTTATCCAGATCAAGGGATTTAATGTCGTACCAGGCACGCATTTCCATGCCGCCGTTAATGGTCACGGCTTGAACCGGCGCGTGAGGAAATAAGAATTTCACCCCAAGCTCTTCGGGCAGGGCCAAATGAGGTGCCACGGGGGCGAAACCATCACCTGAATCTCCTAAACCGTGCAACCAGATCACGGTCGCTTTATGAGTTGGGCTATTAAAATAGCTGGCACCGTCGAATTGACTCACTTAATCATGCTCCCAGCGAATTTCAACACCCGCCTGCTTGGTGGCCGCATCACACATAAACTGCCAAAACTCGGCGCCGGAACGATTATCTATCCATTGCTCGCCGTGCAATTCAAAGTGGTGGCCGTTAAATTTAGTGGCAACCCATACCTGATGCAGCGGCGCCTGCTTGTTAATCACTATCTTGCTGCGGTCCGGGAAGATGATTTCCAATATCCCCGCCGCCGACTCATAGTCTAAATCCGCATCTAAATCGTCGATCTGATCTTCTATGGTCAACATCAATGCATCGGCCAGCTGATGATACTGGGTGTCGGTCATGGTGGTTTCACTCATTTGGCTTGCGCTCCTGTCCTGGCGGTGACGTTGTGAAGGGGAAATAATTCAACAGCAACGACTACATTTTCGGTATTTTCTGTTACTCTGCGATTATAAAACGAGTCATATTAATTATCTATCGAATCACTATGTATAACAGTCACCGATTGCCTCACCTTGTTGTAGCCGTCAGCTTAACGCTACTAAGCGCCTGTGGTCAAAGTGGACCCTTATACCTGCCACAAGAGCAACCAGAAATTCAGCAGCCCGCCTCTGTGCAAGCGCAAGAGGGCGAGGCGCAAGTGCAGACCAACGACCCGCAACAGCAGCAATAAACCTAGAGTTGGCTGCGTTTTGCAGGCATAGTGATGGCATAGAGGGATGATGTAAGAGCGTTATGTTAGTTAACTTCTCCAAGATGCACGGGCTGGGAAATGATTTTATGGTCGTCGATAACGTGACCCAGAACATTTTTCTTTCCCGCGACCAAATCAAGCGACTGGCCGACCGTAACTTTGGCGTTGGCTTCGACCAATTGTTAATGGTCGAGGCGCCCTATTCGCCGGATTTAGACTTCCATTACCGTATCTTTAATGCCGATGGCAGCGAAGTGGAGCAATGCGGTAACGGCGCTCGCTGCTTTGCCCGCTTTGTACGTATGAAGGGCCTCACCAACAAGCATAAGATTGCCGTATCCACCAAGGGTGGCAACATGATCTTGTATATAGAAAAAGACGGTCAGGTCACGGTGAACATGGGACAGCCCATGCTCGAGCCCAAAGAAATCCCGCTTAAAGCCAGTAAACGCGAACTCACCTATATCCTGCGCCAGCAAGAACAAACCCTGTTTGTCGGTGCCGCATCCATGGGCAACCCCCATTGCGTGATCGAGGTTGATGATATCGACACCGCCGAGGTGCAAACCTTGGGACCTTTAGTAGAAGAGCATGAGCGCTTCCCGAAGAAGGTCAATGTTGGCTTTATGCAAGTGATAGATGAAAACCATATTAAGCTGCGAGTGTGGGAGCGCGGTGCCGGTGAAACTCTGGCCTGTGGCAGTGGCGCCTGTGCCGCCGCTGTAGTTGGACAGCTGCAGAATAAGCTAGGCAATAATGTCAAAGTTGATCTGCCCGGCGGTAGCTTGCAGATCCGTTGGCAAGGCGAAGGCCACGCGGTCAAAATGACGGGCCCCGCCGAGCATGTATTTGATGGACAAATAGCCCTATGAGTGAACTAAGCAAAGAGCAGATCGCCGCGTATCTCAAACTCAATCCGGACTTCTTTTTACAGCATCCCGAGGTGTTTGCACTGATGAACTTTGGTGCTCCCCACGAAAGTGTTGCCTCTTTGCAATTGCGCCAACAGCAAGTGCTGCGCGAACAAAACCAGGCTTTGCAACAGCAGTTACAGCAATTGGTGGCTCAGGCCAAACAAAATGAAAAGGTCTTTCAGGTGTTTAGCGCCTGCCATCGTCAGCTGATGCTGGATGCCGAGTTTGTCGAACTGGCTACTGGGCTGGAAGCCCTGATCTGCGAACAATTACACATCAGTGAGTGTAAGCTGATTAAGTTCACCGAAGACTTGCAGCCCTTGCTGGATAAACGCCTGCAAACTAACAATCACTACCTTGGCCGTTTATCGGAGCAGGAGCAGGCGCTGATCTTTGCCGGCCAAAGCAAAAGTTCCGCCCTCTATCTTATTGGCGAGCTGCAAACGCCTCTGGCAATTTTGGCCTTTGCCAGCGAAGACGAACTGCACTTTGAGCCAGCTCAGGACAGTTTGTTTATCTTCGAGTTTGTTAAAGCCCTGCAAGAGCGCCTTAACCGCCCTATCATGAGCGAGTCGCAGGCGCTCACCTTTGCCGTGATGACAGATGCCTGGCGCTCACCCGTGAGCGACTACCACAATTACCTGCGCTATGAAAAACAATACTCCAACCACACCCTGGAGCAATATCAGCGGCAACTCCTCGAGGTAGCCCGCTATTTTTATGATGACCGGGATGGCTGGTTGGCCATTAACGGCGACGATATCCGCCGTTATGCCATGTCGTTGCGCGCCAAGGGCTTGGGTGCCCGCACCGTTAACCTCAAACTCAGTTGCCTGCGTGCCTTTTTTCGCTTTTTACGCACCTATAATCCGCATCTGGATAATCCGGCCCAGTTTGTAAAGGGCCCCAAGTTTGATAAGCCGCTGCCCCGTAATCTGGATATTGAGCAGATGCATCAACTCCTTGAGATCGACGATGATGATCCACTCGCCATCCGCGATAAGGCGATGATGGAGCTGATGTACTCATGTGGACTGCGGATCAGCGAACTGGTCAACACCAACTGCAAGGATATCGATTTGCGCAGCGGTGAAATCCGCGTCCTGGGTAAGGGGAATAAAGAACGACTGGTACCGGTGGGCTCAAAGGCCATTGCCGCAGTTAACGCCTGGCTTAAAGTGCGCGGTGCCTTTATCGGCGCCGATGTCGATGCACTGTTTTTATCAAAACGGAAAACCCGTATTTCAGTGCGTCATGTACGCGAGCGCATGCGTGAATGGGGCGTCAAACAAGGCCTGAGTGCCCAGGTTCATCCCCATAAACTGCGCCACTCCTTTGCCTCTCATGTCTTGCAATCGAGCGGCGATCTGCGCGCGGTGCAGGAATTACTGGGCCACAGCAGTTTATCGGCCACCCAGGTTTATACCCATTTAGACTTTCAACACCTAGCCAAGGTATATGATAATACCCACCCCAGAGCTAAAAAACAGAAGTAAAGCCCTATACCATGATGCGATTTAATCGAGCCATAATGCCCGCCAAGGTCCTAAGTTTTGACTTGGACGACACCCTGTATGACAACCACCCTATCATCAAGGCGGCGTTGCAGGCACAGCAGGATTATTTGCTTACCCTACCGGGGTGGCTGGAGCAAGGCGATGATTTTTGGCTTACCTGCCGTCGCACCGTAATTGCCCGTGATCCGGCTCTGGCTCATGATGTTACGCAAATTCGTAAGCGAGCGCTCACTTACGCCATGAATAAGATCGGGGTAGAACAATACCACGCTGACAATGCCTATCAGATTTTTGCCGAAGCACGCAGCAAGATCACCGTCAGCGATGAGATATTAGCCCTGCTGGAGTCGCTTAAACGTAAATATCGGCTGATCGCCATTACCAACGGCAATGTCGATGTGTCCAAATTCAACCTCAAGGATCAGTTCGAGTTGGTTCTGATGGCCGGACCCGATGGCAAGTCCAAGCCTCATCGGGACTTGTTCGATCATGCCGCAGAGCGTCTTGGCGTTGCCAACCATGAAATCATTCATATCGGTGATAGCCTGGACACGGATGTGCAAGGTGCGAACAATGCCGGATGTCGCAGCATTTGGCTCAATAATCAAGGCATTCAATATGCCTACAAAGGCCTGCCTTGCTGTGAAATTGACGACATCATGGCATTGACACAGTTAGGTTAAATACAACTTAAAGTGCTTTTACCATATAGCTACGGCGCCCATCCAGGGGATAATCGGTCAAGGCGAAGACCTCCTTATAGCCATGGCGGCGATAAAAGTCGGGAGCTTGGAACTCCAAAGTATCGAGCACAGCTTTTGTCGCCCCCAAGTCCTTGGCTGCCCGTTCAAGTTTATAAAGCAGTTCGTTGGCATAGCCTTGCCCTCTTTCCTCGGGGTTGACCCATAGCCAATCGATAAGTAGCCAGTTGCCGAAGCACCGACCCGCAATTCCCGCAACCACTTCACCCTGCTCATTATTGACTCTAAAACCGAGATTTTGCCTTTGTACGGGCCAATGTGACTTGTTAAATGCAACCACCTGATCTTTAAGCCAATCACTTAGCTGCTCACTCGTGTCACTGACAATTTCGTACTGTCTCATTATCTAACTTCCAAAGTACCCATGGCGCCTATGTTAACTAATATGAGTACAAGCAGTTAGCGGTAAATTGCTTGCTGGGCGCATAACTGTTTATAAAAACAGTATTCTATTTAGCCAAAGCAGAACTCTTGTTATACTTGCCAAACTAACAATAGGTGGATGTGGCGATGGATGTATCTGAATTACTTGATGGCTTGAACGATAAACAACGAGAGGCGGTAGCAGCACCCTTGCAAAATATGCTGGTTCTCGCCGGTGCAGGCTCAGGTAAGACCCGGGTGTTGGTCCATCGTATCGCCTGGTTAATGCAGGTAGAAAACGCCTCACCCTATAGCGTTTTTGCGGTGACCTTTACCAACAAGGCGGCAAAAGAAATGCGCGCCCGGGTCGAACAAACCATCCAAGGTTCCGCCGGTGGCATGTGGATTGGCACCTTCCACGGATTAGCCCATCGTATTTTGCGTGCTCACCACCGCGAAGCCAAATTGCCTGAGTCTTTCCAAATTCTCGACAGCGATGACCAGCAGCGCATGATACGCCGTTTGCTTAAGGCCATGAATATCGATGAAAAGAAATGGCCGGCAAAGCATATCGCCTGGTATATCAGCGCCAAAAAAGATGAAGGCCTGCGCCCGGGTGACATCCAAGCCTATGACGTCAATGAACAACTTTTACAGCGAGTCTACAGCGCCTATCAAGAGGCCTGTGACCGCGCCGGATTAGTCGACTTTGCCGAGATCCTGCTGCGCTGCTATGAGGTTCTGCAGCAACAACCCACGCTATTGCGTCACTACCAGCAGCGCTTTGCCCATATTCTGGTGGACGAGTTCCAGGATACCAATACCATACAATACCGCTGGCTGGCACTGATCGCCGGTGATACGAATTCCATGATGATAGTTGGCGACGATGACCAGAGTATTTATGGTTGGCGTGGTGCCCGTATCGAAAACATCCAACGCTTTTTAGATGACTTTGACGCCGAAACTATTCGCCTGGAACAAAACTACCGCTCCACTGCGACCATTCTAAAAGCGGCCAATACGCTGATTGAGAACAACTCAGAGCGCATGGGTAAGAGCCTGTGGACCGATGGTAACCAGGGTGAGCCTATTTCCATCTATGCCGCCTTTAATGAGCTTGATGAAGCCCGTTTTATCGTTGGCAAAATAAAAACCTGGCTGCAAGCCGGTAATGCCCTCAGCGACAGCGCCATCTTATATCGTAACAACGCGCAATCGCGGGTGTTGGAAGAAGCCCTGCTACAAGAAGGTATGAAGTACCGTATTTATGGCGGTATGCGCTTCTTCGAACGCCAGGAAATCAAAGACGCCCTGTGTTATTTGCGTCTGGTCAGTAATCGCCAGGACGACGCCGCCTTTGAGCGCGTGATCAATACACCGACGCGCGGCATAGGCGACAAAACCCTCAGCCATATTCGTGACTGCGCCCGCGCCGAATCACTGCCGCTTTGGTATGCCGCCAAGGCCATCATTGAACAACAACATTTGTCTGGCCGTGCCGCCACCGCGGTAACCCGCTTCTTAGAGCTGGTCGATGGTATCGAAGCCCGTATCGGCGATCTCACCTTGGCGGAGCAAGCCAAATATGCAATTGAAAATACCGGCCTTATGGCCATGTATCAGGCAGAAAAAGGTGAAAAAGGCCGCGCCCGCGTAGAAAACTTGGAAGAATTAATCAACGCCTGCGAACAATACGAATTACCGGTAGACGAAGAGTTTTCATCGCCACTGCAAGGCTTCCTGGCCTACACTTCATTAGAATCAGGAGAGGGTCAGGCCGAAGAGCATGAAGATGCGGTGCAGATGATGACATTGCACTCAGCAAAAGGCCTGGAGTTTCCACTTGTGTTTATGGCTGGCGTTGAAGAGGGTATGTTCCCATCGCAACAAAGCCAGGAGGAAAGCGGTCGCTTAGAGGAAGAGCGTCGCCTTTGCTATGTAGGCATGACCCGCGCCATGGATAAGCTCTACATCACTCATGCGGAAGCCCGTCGCCTCTATGGCCAGGAAAAATATCACAGCCCGTCGCGTTTTTTACGTGAACTGCCCGATGACTGCATCGAAGAAATTCGCGTTAGAACCAAGGTCACCGCGCCGCAACAGTCGGGCCGTTTTAGCCCGTCGCTGACACAAGCGGCATTTGCCGATAGCGGCTTTAATCTAGGCCAACGCGTACTCCATGCCAAGTTTGGTGAGGGTACAGTATTGAATTATGAAGGTGCCGGGGCCCAGTCACGGGTGCAGGTAAACTTTGATGACGTCGGCAGTAAATGGTTGGTCACCGCCTATGCTCGCTTGCAAGCACTCTGAAGTAACTAGCTTACTCACCCAATTAAAGCGCCAGCGATGGCGCCAAGCACTGTTATTGCGTGGCGAACGACAATGGTGCTACGAGCAATTAATAGCGCTCCAGAAACTGACAGCCGCTCCATGGTATGTGCTTAGCAATAATGAACAGCTTAGCCAGGCCCAGTGGCCGCATCATCTGCACCAGATCCTGGGGCAAGAGCATGCCCACGGCGCTTACGACTGTTACAGCGGCTTTTATGCCGACAAACTCGCAGCACTGGCGGGCACGGTGCAAGCCGGGGGCTTGCTGGTGCTTATGCTGCCAGAAGATACCCAGGCCTTTATCGACCCGGGCATGGATAAGCTGGTTTCTTACGGTTACTCCACACCAACACAAAGCCATTTTTGGGCCTGGTTAGAACAGCAACTAGTAGAAACCGACTTTATTAGCATCAAGCAATCCGAGGCTAACGCAAACGATATTAACTTGGTTGCCGACACACCTGACTGCAATGCTGAAGCGGATACCCGTGAGCAGCAAGAGGTCGTAGCGCAAATCATTAAAACCGCCAAGGGTCGGGCACATCGCCCACTATTAATTAGCGCCGACCGGGGTCGTGGCAAGTCTGCCGCATTAGGTATAGCCGCCGGCCAGCTGAGCGATAAACGCATCATCTTATGTGCCATTCAGCGTAGAGCGGTAACTAGCGTGTTTAAACACCTGAGCCAAACGGCATCCCTTCTTGAAGCCAAGGACACAGATCTGAGTCTAGGTAATGTTGAATATATGCCTCCGGATCGCGTCCTGCACGAGCAACCCAGTTGTGATCTACTCTTTGTCGATGAAGCGGCCACCCTACCGATACATATTCTTAAGCGGCTGTTGGCTATCTATCCACGCGTGGTCTTTGCCAGCACCTTGGCCGGTTACGAAGGTAGTGGCCGGGGTTACACCCTACGCTTTAAAGCCTATTTGCAAAGGCACTACCCTAATTTTAGCGAGCGCGTTTTAAACGAGCCCTTTCGCTACGCCTCGGGTGATCCCTTGGAACAGGGGATCAACAAATTACTGGTGCTTGATGCCGCCAGTAAGGAACTTCAGCCCTGCGAACAAGTATTAACTCATACTTCTATCGATGTGGCTCAGCTACGCGCGCAGCCGGAGCTGCTAAAGCAGGTATTTGCTTTACTGGTGCTGGCCCATTATCAAACCTCGGCCAATGACTTTCGCCAATTACTGGATGCGCCGGGACAGCGTATTTACCTGAGCCGAAAAGGCGAGCAACTGGTCGCCGTGGCCGTTATTACCTTGGAAGGTCGCTTAGATGAAAAGATGGCGGCCCAGGTTGTCAGTGGTGAACGTCGCCCGCAGGGGCACTTACTCGCTCAAAGCCTGGCTCAGCTAAGCGGTGAGTCACAATTGGCGCAGCTATCCTGCGCGCGTATAGTGCGCATTGCCGTGCATCCACAATTGCATCACCTGGGTATAGGTAGCGCGTTAATGGACTTTATCGGTGACGATCTCACAAAACACAAGGTTGCCATACTTGGCACCAGCTTTGGCGCCCATGCCAGCCTGCTGGAGTTTTGGCAACGTCTTGGTCTCAACACCATTAAGCTGGGCATTAAGCGGGATCATGTCAGCGGTGAATACAGCGCCTTAATGGCAAAAGGGCTCACTGAACAAGGCACCCAACTATTGTCACCGGTTATCAAGGCTTGGCAAAAGGATCTGCCACACCTAATAGCGCATTATTTTGCCGATTTGGATAGTCGTCTGTTACTGAAACTATTATGCGAATGCCCCAAGGCCGAACCCAGCCAGGCCGATCATCATACCCTAATGCGCTTTACCCTGGGTCAGATCCCGCTAGCACAAGCCTATGGCGCCCTGCGGCGCTATCTTCAATCAAACTGGTTGTCACTTGCTATGGCGCCTAAAGAAACTCAAGAAGTGATTCTTGCGCTCATATTTAACAGCGTGGATGCCAAGCCTGCCGAACTGAGTAAAAAACAGTACCAGCAGCTGATCAAAAACTTCATTCAACAGCTTCTAAAATAATCTTGTAGACCGGGGTTTGACGCCAAGGAGGGCGCTAGTAGAGCAATGCAGGAGCATAGTGCCGATAACCCCAACAAGGTGCAGTTCCATGCCGCAATGTCGGCCTAAAAGGCCGACCTACAAACGCAAAAAACCCGCTGCATTGCTGCAACGTGTTTCTTAAATAGGGCCCTGGCTCGCTACGAAGTAGGATGTTCTACTTTCACATGGCAAATGCCACGCTATCCTCGACCGGGGCCGGCCATCCGGCTGTTTCGTTTCACTACTGAGTTTGGGTGACGAGAAACCGAAGCCCCGCTTCGCAGTTCGAGGAAGTGACAAATCTGTCTGGAACAGATTTGAACAGCGTTAGCTG
>NZ_PQCE01000042.1:0-41965 GCF_002964725.1 Pseudoalteromonas sp. T1lg76 | reverse complement strand
TTGAAACGCAGATGTATCAGCCTAATCCCGTTAAAATTCGCGCTGAAGAAATCGGCTTTTGCTGCGAAGCGTGGCTAAGACAGCGAGGCAGGGCTGAAAGCGGAAATAAGAGAGTGAATAATTGCACTCTCGCCGCTTGAAGGCGAAGAGCTCTGCGATAAGCGGGGGCGACGAGTGACCGAAGCACCGCTTCGCAGCGCGAGGAGGTGGAGGCATGTATGCCGTAACTTCGTCACGAACAGGAACCCAGCTTCATGGACGAATTACTTGCATCCAAATTAATCACTCCCTCTTTGGGCGCCGTCCCCGGCCTTTCACTGGCTCAAGGCGTTCGCTTGGTAAAAATAGTCCACCGGACTATTTTCTTAACGCGCTCACCCACCGCGACAGATCTTAATTCAAAACCCATGCTTAAAATATGTGCAAAAGCATAAAATATGCACCACCGCAGTGCATCAGCACTCCCCCGCCCACCAGCCAACACAACCCAAAACACCACCAACCATCTGAAAAATAGTAACTTTTAAAAAATATTCCGTTATTGGCACACGCCTTGCCATCTAAGTATTCAACACAGCGTTACTACAGGAATGAGAAAATGAACAAAAAGAAATACGCGCCGGTGCTGGCTTTGTTGGCACTGTCCCTCACCCCGCTGGCCAGCCAGGCGGAAGTCACCGCCAATGTCGCCGCCAGTTCTAACTATTATTGGCGCGGTATTACCCAGTCGGACGATGGGGCCGCGGTATCCGGTGGCATAGACTACGCCTCCGACACCGGCTTTTATGCTGGCACCTGGCTGTCGAATATCGATTTCGGCGATGCTGCCAGCACCAGCTATGAAATGGACTTGTACGCGGGCTTCGCCGGTTCAATCGACGACATAGGCTACGATGTCGGCTATATCTATTACGCCTACCCGGATGCCGAGGGAGATATTGGTTTTGGTGAGATCTATGGCTCGGTGAGCTGGCAATGGCTCAGCGCCGGTGCCAGTTACCTGGTCAATGCCGAAGGCGATGCCACCGACGAAGAAGACATGCTCTACCTTGAGCTCAACGCCAGCTTTACCATTTTAAAAGATACCGAACTGGCGCTTCACTTCGGCCATTCCAGCGGCGATACCGTGGAGGAATGGTACGGTGAAGACGACAGTTACATAGATTATGGCGTCAGTATCAGCAAGTCAGGCTTTACCTTTGGTCTGCTGCAAACCGACCTGGACGCGGATGATGATTTAAAAGCGTATGTATCATACAGCTTAGACTTTGAGCTGTAAGGTAAAAGTCATACCCTCTTATTGTTGCTGCAAACCGGGGCCGTAAGGCCCTTTATCTTTTCTGTTTGGCATCTAAAGCCATTTTTGCCACTATAATTTTGCCAATCAGTAGGTTTACTAAGGCTGCCTGTGCCGAGTTTCTATTTTCTGCTTTATTTACTCTTTATTCAGTGGCAACAGGCCGTGCTGCCGGAGCCTTTGCCTGCGTCGCCCTTTAGTGCCGACTCACCCCAATCCTGCGCTGCTCTATTAACCCAGCCCGGTGAGCCGGTAAGCCTGCCCTTGCCGGTATCGGAACTCAGACTGCTCAGCTGGAATATTTATAAGGCAGCCAAGCCTGAACTACTGGCAGATCTGCAAGCCCTGTCAGAGCAAAGCCAGATTATGCTGCTGCAAGAAGCCATCACCGATGAGGCGCTGTTACAACTCAAGCCCCATACCCGTTTTTCGCCAGGCTACAAGGGCCTCAACCAGCAAACCGGGCTGGCCTTGCTAAGCGACTGGTCGCCCCAGCTTTATTGTCGTTTTTATCAGCGAGAACCTTGGTTGCGTACTCCCAAAGCATCGAGTATCAGTCGCTATCCTTTGGCTAATGGTGACTCCTTATTGCTGGTAAATATGCACGGCATTAACTTTACTCTTGGCATCAGCGACTATAGGCAACAGCTGGAGCGGTTAACGGGATTAATCAAGCTTCATTCCGGGCCGGTGATCTTTGCCGGAGACTTTAACAGTTGGAGTCGCGCGCGCTGGCAACTGGTGCAAGGGCTGCTGAGTGAACTAGATATGACAAGGGTCAGTTTTACACCGGATCATCGTACCCGGGTGTTTGATTTACCCCTAGATCAAATATGGATAAGAGGCGTGACCCTCACCTCGGCGCAAACGCTGGAGCGCACCAGTTCGGATCACAACCCTCTCTTGGTGTCTGTGCATATCACCACCGAGGAACCCGGCGGTGATAAACAGCCTTAGAGTTTCTTGATGTTATTGGCGCTGTCTCTGTCGACCAGCTTCACTAGGGGGTCAACCCCGGCATAGCTCGGCTTCTTGTCCACATACAGCTCCAGGGTATTTTCACCACTGGTGAGCTGATGCTTTTGCAGATAGATCACCGCGTCCTCGGCGCTCAACTTCTCTGGGTCCTCGCTAAACAAGCCAATATCCACCAGCTGTGCCATGGGCTGCTCGGTTTCATTGCCCTTACCATCGGCAAATGCCTTCTTAGCCGTTACCGTTAGCGTGACCTTAAACTTACCATCGGCATCGGCCTGCTCGGCCACTTCTACCTTTTCTACGCCCAGCTCAAACAGGGTAATGCGCTTAAACTGATCATCGATAAAGGCCTGCTCCTGCTCATCGACATCCGCTTTGAGGTAAGACAACAAGTCCAAGGTAGTTGGATAAGGGTCGTCTTTATACTTAAAGGCCTGTAAAAATGCCTTTAACGCCTCATTGGTGCGCTCTACACCGATGCGATCGGCGATGGCCATCATCACCACAGAACCCTTTTGATAGTGCAGGTATTGCTGGTTCTCCGAACGATACAGCGGCATTTCCTCATGGGCTTCACGGGTTCGCCCCTGCAGGTAGCGATCCAGCTCATACTTTAAGAACTTACGCAGCTTTTGCTCGCCATACTTTTCACGCAACACCTGAATGGCGCTGTATTGCGACAGGGTTTCGGAAATAACCGCCGAACCTTGTACATCGGCGGCACCCACCTGATGACCCCACCACTGGTGCGCCACTTCATGAGCGGTAACATAATAAGGCGCATCGATATCATCCGGGTCGCGCAGGTCGGTAATAAAACCGATATTTTCAGAGTAGGGCACGGTATTGGCAAAGCTTTGCGCAAACGAACGATAGCCGGGGAACTCCAAAATACGTAACTGCTTGTGCTGGTATGGGCCAAAGGCCTGGGTAAAGTAGTTGATAGAGTCCTTGGTGGACTGGATCATGGTATCTATATTCCAGGCATGGTCGCTATGATAGTACACCTCGATATCTATGCCCTTATACTCTTCCTTCTTCACCTCAAGCTGGGCCGACATAATGTTGTAGAAGTGCACCATGGGCGCATCCATCTCATAACGGAAGGTACGGCGTCCACGCTCCTCGTCCACCTCTTCATGCTGCAGGTAACCGGGCGCAATGGCGAATTGATCCAGACTCGTGCTAATGGTGGCGCTAAAGTCGATAAAGCCCACACCCTGACCAAAGAAGCTTTGCTGGTAATAACGGCTGTCTTTAAGGTCATGAGCGCGCTCCAGCTCCGGCAGGCCGCGCTTGCGACGTTCGTTGCGGTCTTGCAACTCATAGTCGCCACGGTAACCAAATACCGGGAAGAGTTCATAGTTATTGATAAAGGTGCCATTCTCAACCAACTGGGTATCAAAGCCACTGTTCTTAAAGCCCTGATGTTCACGCACCACGGACATTTCACCGCTGCGGGTTTCGCCTGGCTGTAACGGGGTATCAAATTCATACCACCAGGATTTAAACTCGCTGAGCTCCTCCCCTAACTGCCCGCCCTCAAGCTTAAGCTGCCACTGGGAGCTAAATCTTGGCTTGCTTACCAGGAAACGGCTGATTGGCTGCTCACTGGTATTGGTAAACTCCACCTCGGCCTTGGCGAGCATGCGACGTTCCTGCGGGTAAATATCCGCGGTGACATCCACCTTGGTAATTGCAGGAATAGGAGCATCCTTATACTGCACCAGTTGTTGCTCGTACTGGGCGCGCAGGTCTTCGCTCTGATCTTGGGTTTGGTAATCATTCAACACCCGGGTGTTGTGATATATCCAGCTGCCGCTGGCAACAAAGATCACCAGACCGCAGGTCGCGACCAGCTTACCCTTATTACCTAAGTGATAACCCAGCAAACGCAGGCGCGAAAGCAGCGTCTGCTGCGGACCACGGTGCCACAGGCCATAGCCTAGGGCCGCTAAGACCAGGGTTAAACCCAGCCAGTATAAGTTGTACCAGTGCACTGCGGTTAAGAAGTGACCATAGGTATTCAAATCGGAATAAGGTGCCGCCGGCGAAGAGGCAAAGCGATACATATTATGGCTAAAACCGTAATTGCTGAGCACCATGTTCACGGCGTAATAGATGATAAACAGCAGCATGCCCACGTATTTATTCCGGCTGATCACCTGGAAGAAAAACGCCAATATGGTGGTCATCACCAGGGGCACCATGGTCAGGTAACCAAGGCGGAACAAATACTGGCTAAGTTCGATATTAAACTGCCCCTTCACCAACTGATAGGTGATGGTAAAGAGCATGCCGGCACCGTAGAGCAGCACCAATACCGTGGTGATAGCCAACAACTTTGACGCCCAAAAAACCAGGTTATGGGTGGGGTAAGAGTCGATAATGTCACCGAAGTTGGAATTGCGCTCACGCCACACCACCTCGGCACTGTAATACACCAGGATGATGATCATAAACATGCCCATCACTCCCTTGATCAGCGGGATCATCGCCTGCGTCAGCGGCCAGTTTGAGGTGCCATACCATTGACCCGGCACCAGCAAGGGCGAGATCAACATAAACAGGGTCAGCGCCGCGAGAATCATAAAGGGCGCGCTAAAGACCACCTGTACTATCTCGAAGCGGGTACGCAGTAAAAACTGGCTTTTAGTGCTGATCTGCGCCGGATGCACGGCAATCTTATTGCTAAGCGCCTGCTGCGCGCGTTTAAGCATGGAAGCAGAAACCTGCTGCGGCTTTTTATCCTTACCGCCGCTTTGATACCCGCCCTTCAGGCCCATGGTGACAAAGAGCACCAGGGCAACAGTCAACCAAATCAGGCGGTTATAAAGAACATTTCCTTCCAAGGCCAAGGTTTGCGTGTCTTTCTCTGCCACCGTCCAATAGCGAGTGGCATCCATAAAGGCGCCAAAACCGAAGGGGTCGAACAGTGCCGCCCATAAGCGGAATTCCGGTTGCTCGAAAAACACCGACACCACGTTATAACCAATAAAGAGCACCACGGCGGCAATATATACCGCCATCATGGTACGAAAGCGCAGCGCCGCCACATGGCAGCTTACCGCCATCACCAGGAGGGTTGGCACCGCCAGGATCACAAAGGGCTGCAGGTAATATTGCAGTTTGTTGGGGGCCAGTAACTCAGGGTCTAACCAACCCACTAACGAGCCGAACCAGGTACCGAGGAAGATCCCTAGCGGCACAAAGGCAAAAACCAGCACGGTGACACAAAAAGCGCCAAGGAAGCGGCCGAGGTGATAACTGCGCTGAGCTATGGGTTTGCTGTACACCAGCTCAGCCATATGTTCGCTGTCGTTGCGTATGGTCGAGGAGGCGACAAAGTTCACCACGGCAAACAGAGCAAAGATCAACAGCACCGCCGTCATCATTAAGATGGTATAGGGACTGTTGGCGTTCACATTACTGCCGCCGATTTGCACCTTATCGGAAACGGTGGCGAAAAATGCCAGTAAAAAGAACAGCAGGCTGGACACATAGAATGATGGCTGGCGCACAAAATAGCGCAGCTCAAAGGTGAGCATTTTTAACAACATAACCCCTCCTTAGGCCGATGCTGCCAGGCGTTGCTGATGCAAGGTCGAGAAGTACACGTCTTCCAGATTACTGGCCACGGTTTCAAAGCCTTCCGGCGCCTGCTCGGCAAACACATGCAATATGGTGTTACCGGCAAACAGACGCTTGGAAATCACCGGCAGATTTTGTTCAAGCTCTTGTGCTTCTTGCTGGGTGACCACTTCTTTACGCCAGATACGGCCGTTAAGCTGTTGCGTCAGGTCGATGGGGTTGCCCTTAAGCAGGATTTCGCCACCGGCCAGTACCGCCATGTTCGGGCACAGCTCGCTGACATCATCAACGATATGGGTAGAGAGGATCACCACCTTTTGCTCGCCTAGGCTCACCAAGAGGTTATGGAAGCGGTTACGTTCCTCCGGGTCAAGCCCGGCGGTGGGTTCATCGACAATCAGCAGATCCGGGTCGCCTAGTAGCGCCTGGGCAATGCCAAAACGCTGGCGCATACCGCCGGAAAAGCCACTCACCGACTTAGACTTATGTTGATACAAATTTGTATGGGCGAGCAGACCTTCCACCACCTCTTTACGCTCTTTGGCCTGGTCTAAGCCTTTAAGAATGGCCAGGTGGTCGAGCAGCTCATAGGCGCTAATACGTGGGTACACACCAAAATCCTGAGGCAGATAACCTAAACGGCGACGAATTTCCTGGGGCTGGTTGAGCACATCGATACCATCGAAGGTGATGCTGCCACCGTCGGCACTTTGCAGTGTCGCTATGGTTCGCATTAACGATGATTTACCCGCGCCATTGGGGCCCAAAAGACCGAACATGCCCTTGGGGATATCTAAGTCCACGCCCTTTAAAGCCTGCACACCATTGCTGTAGGTTTTGGTAAGACCTTGAATTGTTAGCACCTGATTGTCCTTAAATTAGCTTTATTATTATAAAGTTACTCTTATATCACATGGCTAATTAGGTACAAAGGTGAAGTAAATATTAATAATGTAAATATTTATGAATGAGGATGCCCAAGAGCACCGACAGCGGTGATCTTGGGCATATCAATAAGGCAGGCTATAGCCTTGGTGGTTTGGCATCGATAGCGATTTCATCGCCAGGGCGCAGGCCGCTGAGTACTTCAACCTGATCGCCAATCACTCGCCCAAGGCGCACATAGCGACGTACCAACTGCTGATTCTCCACCACTAAGACCATATCGAGCTGGCCGTAGCTGTGCACATACTGCGGCGAGATCATCACCGCCTCATGCTGAGGCAAGGGCAGCTGTAACTGGGCATAAAGACCGGGCAGCAACTGCGCATTTTTAGGGGCCGACAATCGCACCAGCAGCGAGCGCGAAGCACTGTCGGCGGCGGGCACGATTTCTACTAACTCGGTGGCCTCGCTGACATCCAGGGCCGGGACCTCCACCTGGCGCATATCGCCCAAGCGCAGATTGACCGCCTGGCGCTCACGCACCGCAAATTCCAGCTGTAACTGCTGTGGGTTGTATATGGCCAACAAGTCGCGACCCGGCGTGGCTGTGTCGCCCGGCTCGGCAAAGCGCTCTACCACACGCCCGGAAATGGGCGCGGTAATGGTGGCATAACCCAAGGCAATTTGTGCCTGTTGCTGGCGCTGCCCCGCCTGTTGCAAGCTGGCGGATAAATTATCATGATTGGCGGTGGCCGCATCTATATCGCTTTGCGCAATAAGTCCCTGGGCAAAAAGCTCCTTTGCGCGCTGTAATTGCTTTTGCGCCTGGGTGAATGAAGCCTGCAGCGCCTGCACCTGGGCCTTGGCCTGTTGCAATTGAGTGGTTAGCTCCTGCTCATCGAGACGGATCAGCACCTGGCCCTGCTCCACCATATCGCCAGCACGCACGGTAATTTGCTCAATTTGCGCCATCACCCGTGCCGCTACCTTGGTATTTTGCTGGGCAATCACCTGACCGGGTACGGCCTCATAAGCAACTACCGGCTCGCTGCCAACGCGCTGGGTTTGCCCGCTGTAGGGCGCGGGCGCCTGTTTTGTTCCAGGCGCCAGATGTTGATCCAGCACCCCGGAAAACCAAATAATCGCAGCGACTAAGAAGCCGACCACAAGGACAATCACTAACTTAGGTTGCATGCGTGTGTTCCTCATCAGCAAAAACCAGGTAGTACACTAGTGGCACCACCAATAAGGTAAATAAAGTGGAGGCAATAATGCCGAAAATAATGGCGATAGCGAGGCCGCTAAACACGGGGTCAAAAACAATCACTATGTTGCCCAACAAGGTGGTGCCCGCGGTCAATAACACCGGGCGCATACGCACTCGTCCGGCGGTCACCAAGGCCTCCTTAATGGCCATGCCCTGAGCCCGAGCCTGATTAATAAACTCAACCAAAATGAGTGAGTTACGCACCACAATGCCGGCCAGCGCTATCATGCCTATCATGGCCGTAGCGGTGAATAACACCGGCTCTGGCGCACCGGCAACCTGGCGCTCGCCAAACTGATTCAGCAGCCAAAAGCCAGGCATAATGCCGATTACGGTCAAAGGGATGGCCGACATAATGATCAGGGATAAGCTCATGGAGCGGGTTTGCACACGCAAGAGCACCAAGATGGCGGCTAGAGCAAAGGCAAAGGCAATGCCCATATCGCGAAAGACATCTATGGTAATGCGCCACTCGCCTTCCCCACTGAATGACACATCAACGCCCGGGGGCAACTGCCAGGCTGCACTGCCGCCTGGGTTAAAGAAGCTACGTTGCTGCCAAGGTACCGGCTCCACTTCCTCTGGGCCACGGTCGGCACTGATATCGGCGATCACTTCCGCCGGAGTGCGACCGTTAAGCTCGGCGGTGACATAGATCACCCGTTTAAGATCCTTACGCATAATGGCCTGCGGTCGTGGCTCAAGATGAAACTCACCCACCTCGGACAAAGGCACCAGGGGTTGCGGCGCGCTCACCAGACCGAGATCGTTACTGGTCTGGCTAATTTGTCTTTGCCCCTTCACCTGCAAGGCCAATAAGTGGGCCTGATCACGCTGGGCATAGGGAAGCGAGACACGAATGGGCAGCATTTTTGCCTCTTCGGTCACATACAGGGCGCCCACTTCTCTGCCCTGCACCGCCACAGCTATGGCATCGACCACATCTGAGGTACTCAAGGCAGACAGCGCCGCCTTGGTTTTATCGGTGACAAAACGCAGTTGCTGCTGCTGGCGCTCCAGGGTGCTATCCACCTCCACCACATGGGGCTCCTGGCGCAAACGCTGGGCAATTAACTCGGCACCAAGACGATGTTGTTGCTCACTCACAAAGGGCTCGGCATAGACTTCGGCAACCAGGGTACTAAGTACCGGTGGCCCGGGCGGCACTTCGATCACCTTGATGCTGATCCCTTATTGGCCAGTGACGCCAACTGTTGACGCAAACGCAATACCACGGCATGGGACTGATGCTGACGCTCGGTTTTATCGCGTAACAGGATGCGTAACTCACCCAAATGATCGCCATAGCGGCGATAATAACCCCGCACCATGCCATTAAAGTCCATACTCGACGGCTGACCGGCATAAGCGGCTATGGTTTGCACCTCGTTCAACTGCCAGCTTAGCGCCTGCACCTTGCTCAGCAGCGCCGAGGTATCCTCCAACGAAGTGCCTTCGGGCATATCCACCAAGACCTGTACTTCACTCTTGTTATCGTAGGGCAATAACTTAAGCGGCACCGCGCGCAACAAAGGTAAACAGGCACTGAATACAAACAAGACCAACACCAACAGCAGCATCAGCTTGGCACGACTGCGGCGCAGTAATAAGTAGTCCAGCATCCGGGTATAGAGATTGGCGGCCTGGGCTTGTTCGGCCACCTCATCGCCCTCGGGCTTAAGAATTTTCATCGCCAGCCAAGGGGTTACAAAAAACGCGACTAATGTAGAAAGCGCCACACTGATCGGCACGTTAAAGGCCATGGGTGCCATATAGGGCCCCATCATCCCGGTTATAAAGGCCAATGGGAAAAAGGCCACCATAATGGTCAGGGTCGACATCAACAAGGGCGTGCGAATCTCCGCCATGGCCCCCACTATGCGATCCTGCACACTGCCTTGATGGCTAAAGAAGCGGCTGATGTTGTCGATACCGGTGATCGGATCATCCACCAACAAGCCCAGGGCCAAGATCAAGGCAAACAGGGTCACTCGGTTAATGGTGTAGCCAAAGGCCCAGTCAAAACTCAGGGTCAGGCCATAACAAATGGGCAGGGCCAGGGCGATCACTATGGCCGGACGCCAACCGAGGAACACACCAATAAAGAGCACGACCGTGACTATGGCAAATACCAGGCTGGCTCCCAGGTTATTGACCTTTTCATTGGCGGTTTGACCATAATCGCGCAGCGTCACCACCTTAACCTCGGGCGGTAACAACTCATCTTGCAGCTGTTGCATTTGCGCATGAACATCGCGAGCCACCGCCACGGCATTGGCACCGGCCTGTTTCGCCACACTCAGGGTAACCATGGGCAGTTGGGGCTGACCATCCTGGGTTTGCAACCATTGATAATGCTGCGCCTCACCGGGGCCATCGATTATGCTGGCAACGCTGTCGAGGCGCACCGCCTGACCATTCACCACATTGACCACCAGGGACTCAAGCTGCTCCAATGAGCGCAAGGCATCGCCGCCTTGTACTTGCAGGCGCCAGTGTCCCTGAGCATCTTTGACCTTACCCACATCCCGCAACTGGTTAGCCACGCTTAGGGCATAAAGCACATCCGAAATCGTCGTTTTATGGGCATTAAGGGCGGCGCTGTCGAGATAGATATTGGCGCTGCGGGTACGCCCGGTGATCACCTTAACCTCACTGGTGTCTTCGAGCCGTTGCAATCGGGTTGCCAGCTCCTGCGCCATACGTGTCAGTTGATAATCGTCGTATAACTGCGGCGCCGAGCTGTATAAACCCAGCATGACGATGGCCACATCATCCACTTCTATGGGTTTAATTTGCCACTGGCGTACCACCGCCGGCATGGTGTCCTGATAGGCATAAAGCTTGGCATAGGTATCAATCAGCGCCTGCTCGCGGGAATGACCGACCTCAAACCGTAAGGTACTGACCAGGCGGCCATTTTGGGTGGCCGAGTAAATATGCTCAACGCCCTTTATCTGCGCCAGCAGCTTTTCCAGCTCCACTGTCACCAGGCGTTCGACCTCTGGGGCTTCTATATCACTGACATCAACCAGGATATCGAACATGGGCACAACAATTTGCGGCTCTTCTTCGCGGGGCGTTTGCTGCAGTGCAAAGGCGCCGGCCACCAAGGCGATAATAAAGATAAACAAGGGCATTGGCCCACCCAGGCTGGCCCTCACTCCTCTATCTAACCAAGTCACGGCCTACTCCTCACAAAACAGCGTGTACAGGGTGTTGAGTACGGCCCGTACCTGGTCGTTGCACAAGCTATAATAAATGGTCTGACTCTCACGGCGGGTACTCACTATGTTTTCCTGCCTCAGTACCGCCAAGTGCTGAGACAAGGCGGACTGGCTTAAGGGCACACTTTCATTAAGCTGAGAAACACTGAGCTCACCTTGTTGCAGGCAGCAAAGAATCATCAGCCGATTTTTATTGGCCAGCAGTTTTAGTAAGGCTTGAGCCTGCTCGGCATTGTCTGCCATTTTCATCAAGTCCACGAGTTCCCCCGGTTAAGCTAGAGAATTGAAGTATGCAAATCAGTATAGAAGCTAACATTAGCAAAGTCTAATATTAACTATTGCTAAATTAGATTTTGCTAATATAATTAAATTGAACAAATTACCAACAAGGGGCTTACCATGAAAATACCCGCCGCACTCAGATTGATCGCTGGCATCATGATTTTATTGTCGCTATTGTTAACTTATCTGGTCAGCCCAATGTGGCTGTGGTTTACCGCGTTTATCGCCGTTAACCTGATCCAATCGGCGTTTTCCGGCTGGTGTCCAATGATGGCCTTACTACGCAAATTAGGCATGGAGGAATAATATGCTCACCCCAATCCCAGACTTACTAAAAACCATAGTTCCCAAGCAGCGCCGCGTTGATGCGCAACAAGCCAAGGCGGAGCTGGCCGAGAACCACGGCCTGTTAATTGACGTGCGTGAGCCTGCCGAGCACGCTACCAAGGCGGCTACTGGTGCCATTAATATTCCTCGCGGTGTGCTGGAAATGAAGCTGATGGAAATAGAAAAAGACGCCAGCCGTCCTATCTATTTGCACTGTGCCAGCAGCGCCCGCGCCACCTTAGCCGCCGAGCAACTCACCCGGGTCGGTTATGAAAATGTCACCGTGATCAGCTGTAAGGCCGAGGAGGTATGTAGCGTCTTCTAGTTGACATGCTTGTCACCGAACAGTAACACTGGTCGGATAAGCTCTGCATCATAAAAAAATAACAGGTACAAACCAATGCAGTTTACTCGTAGACGTTTTTTAAAAGCTTCGGCAGCGGGATTTGGCGCTGCCGTTTTATCTCTTGGTCTAAGCGGCTGTGTACTCGACAATGACAGCGACGAAGAACAGATTAATGTTAGCTTCGACCATGGCGTAGCCAGCGGCGATCCCCTTAACGATAGCCTGATAATCTGGACTCGCGTGACGCCCAAAGACCCAAGCGTTACTCGCGTAAAGGTACAGTGGCAAGCGGCCACCGACGCCAACTTTGAATCCCTGGTTCATGATGGCCAAACCGAGGTGAGTGCGGACACCGACTTTACCCTGAAGGTCGATTTACAAGGGCTGGATGCCAACACCACCTACTATTATCGCTTTATTTCCTACGGTATCACCTCGGCCACAGGTAAGGGTAAAACCCTGCCCGTCGGCGACATAGATCAGGTTAAACTGGCGGTACTTTCTTGCGCCAACTACCCGGCCGGTTATTTCCATGTGTATGGCGAAGTCGCCAAGCAGGAAAACCTAGATGCCATCCTGCATCTGGGTGATTACATCTATGAATATGGTGCCGGCGGCTATGCCAGTGAAGACGCCGCAGCCCTTGGCCGCGAGCTAGCCAGCGACAATAACGAAGAAATTATTACCCTGGACGACTACCGTAAACGTTACGCCCTGTATCGTCAGGATGCGGATCTGCAGGCGGCGCACGGCCATTGCGCCTTTATCACCGTCTGGGATGACCATGAAATCAGCAATGATACCTGGCACAGTGGTGCTGAAAACCATGATGATTCGGAAGGCCCGTTCGAAGAGCGAAAAATGCAGGCGCTGCGCGCCTATTTTGAATGGATGCCAATCCGCAACGTCGCCGACAAAGAAAAAATCTATCGTCGTTTCGACTTCGGCAACCTGGTTTCTTTGTACATGCTCGATACCCGCGTCTTGGCACGTGATGAACAACTCAGTTACGGCGACTTTGACCTCACCACGGCCGCAGGCCAGTACGACTTTGCCAGCGCCATTGGTGCTCCAAGCAGGACCTTACTTGGTGGCGAGCAGCTTACCTGGCTTACCGACGGTATCAGCACTTCAAGCCAGCAATGGCAGGTATTAGGTCAACAGGTATTGATGACCAAGATGCATCTGCCCGCCGAGGTGATGATGTTATTGGCCGCGGTGCAAGGCACCCTGGCTCAAGGTGGCGACACCGCGCCGCTATTGGCACAGGCCAACATTTTATTTGCCGAGCTGGCACAAATTAAGGGCCGCATTTTAGCCGGCGACCCCAGCGTCACTGAGGCTGAGCGCGCTCGTGTAGAAACCGTATTGCCTTATAATCTGGATGCCTGGGATGGCTATGCCTATGAAAGAGAAGTAATTTTAGGCACAGCCCTGGCGACGCAGAAGAATCTGGTGGTGCTGGCCGGTGATACCCACAACGGCTGGGCGGGACAACTGCGTACCGACGCTGCCAACCCCATCGCCGGCGCTCAGGCCGCCGGGGTCGAATTTGCTACCGCATCGGTTTCATCACCGGGTCTTGAAGAGTATTTGTCACTTAACACGCAAGACCCACAAGCCATAGCGCAAATGGAACAGGTGATTGCCCTGCTGATCGATGATCTGAGCTATAACAACCTGGTAAACCGCGGCTTTTTGACCGTGACCTTCAGCGCCGCTGCGGCGCAGGCACAATGGCATTATGTTGATACCATCAAGGCCCGCGCCTACCAGGTCAGCGCCGAGCGTGGCCAACAGCTGCAGATGCTGGCAGGCAATCCGCAGTTGCAACCTCTGGGCTAGTCGGACGAAGCCTTTGGCGTGGCCTTTGGCTCTTGTTCAAGGCGCGCTAAGCGCGCGTCTATGCGCTCCACCGCATCGACCAGGCGTTGCATAAGCGCCTGGTTATCTTGATTAGTGCCGCCTTGAGCGGCGCTTTGTCCATGATGGTGCTCACCCTGCTGTGTTGCGGCTCGCTCCTTTTGCGTTAAAATCGCTTCGCGAAAATGATGCGCATCCACCACCCCAAGCAAGGACACCAAGGCTCCCGGCCCGGACTGTCCGGCGGTTTCAAAACTTAACCTATGCAAGCCGAATACTCGCATCAGCGGGCCCTGAGTCATGGCCACATCGGTAATTTTATCAAGCGGAATGGATTTCTCCTCACGCACCCAGATACCACGCTTCACCACCAGCTTCTTTTCACTTAAGGTCGCCGACATGGCCGCCAAAATGCGCCCACCAAGCCACCATACCAAGACAGCGACAATGGGCAGTAAGGCGATGCCAAACAAGGTGATACTAGCCACTAGCAACCAAATTGGTCAGCCAGTATTGCTTAACCCTGGGGTCAAACTGGGCGGTGTTTAAAATCGTTTCGCTACTCATCATCAAACTCCAAGCGGTAATCGAATTCATAATGGTGCACACCCTTATCGATACGAATACGCATCAGCCCAGATAGACCACGCAATTCGCCACTGGCGGAGTCAGGCACCACTTCGAGGACGAGTCGGTCCTGGCCCTGATTCATGGTACCGAAGTGCTGCAACACAAAGCTGCCTTTTCTGCCATCCAGGGTACCGGTCACCTGCTCGATGGCAACATAACCGGCGGAGCCTTGTACCACAGTCATGGCGCTCAACATCTCTCCCTGGCTAATGCCATGCAGATCGCCGCTAAAGGTTTTGTCTATCGACATGCGCCCAAGGTTAATGCCGTCGACACCGGTGGCATAGGCATCCTGGGGGTTTAGTGTCACGGTAAAGGTGCCGATCGCGTTCATAAGTAAACCTGTTAATGATTGTTTTATGTTTATTAGTATATAAAAAAAGCCCGCAGTTCAATGCGGGCTTTATCAATAGTTATTCGACGTTTCGTCGCAGCTCTTTAAAATGGACACGCTGCTTAGCGTCAAGCTGAGCGTTGGCCTGCCATTGCAACCACTGCTTGAGGGCGATGGACATCTGCAAGGAATAGTCGAGCGAACGCCACTGCTTGGTATCATCATCGGCATAATTGGGCGCATTGCTGTCATGCATCAAGTTAACCTTCTGGCCCTGTTCATTGACCACCATCATGTTAAACGACTCTCCAGCACCCACATTGGTAAAATAAGTCGCATCCACTGTGTCAAACGCCACCTGATACTTCACTTCGGCACTGTCACCCCCTCTGTCGATTCCGGCACTGGTGCTGCTGATCAGCGGCGCCACACATTGATGGGTTTGATCGCCGGAAAACTGCGACAACAAGGGGGGTGTATCGAAGTTTTTATCCGGTACCGAAGCGCTGCCATGGCACGACATACAGGAGCTGTTGCTGTTATCGGCAGGACCATTGAGGCGCTGATTGCAGCCCAGGTGCCCAGGTGCTCGCATGCGTCCTGAGCCCGCGTATTTGTTCAGCTCATCGACGCTGTCCCAAATAATTACCGCCTCTTTAAAGCCATTTTCTCGGGGTGCCTGAGGGTAACTGATGGCATAGTGACCAGCGGGCGGTGTGTCATTACCCCACATCATGCCGAGCAGGCTGATGCGCTGCCATGGGTTTTTCTCTTTCGCTTTACGCAGGCCATCGGCGACGAAGGTGCCATAGACCCATCCCGTATCGCGAGCACGGCTGTCTTTGACGGCAAAATCGAATTGCAGCAGCTTTACATCACCCCATTGAGCATAGCTGCGCGGGCATTGCTGACTTTCTTCCTGCAAGGTGCACTCGTGACGATTGCTATCGCTGGGCTTACAGGCGCAAAAAGCCGGATCGGAAATATTGGCGTCCCAGCTGGGCATATTGGTCAATATCGGCAACTGTGCCACGGTTGAGGTATTAAATAAGGGCTTGGCGATCACCGCGCCCTCATCAAAGCGAATATTGTCGCTTGGTACCTTAGCACCGCCGTCTTGCCACACCTGCCCCAACGTATAAGCCGCGGTCGCATTGTAAATAGCCACCGCCCACATGGTAGATTGATCGGTGCCGGTGCCCGCCTGCACCGAGAAGGTCACCGGCGCTTCACGGGTTAAGCCATGGGTAAACTCCCGACCCGACATGGCATCATAGGTTTGAAACGGCATATGGAACCAGGGGCGCACCTGGTTTTCGCACACATCGAAGTCTTCCCTGTCCTGGCGCTGCACATTACCGGCGAGAATATAATCCATCACCGCCTCACTGTAGGCCAGCGCCAGCTTATACTTGTCTTTGGCGCTGGTGCCCTCGGCAAACAAGGCGTCGAAGCGTTTATCCCGCCAGGCCTGCGCCTGTTTATCGTCAACTGGCTGGCCAGGGAAGGCATCGGATAACTGAAACACCGGACCAGCGTAGGCCTGATTAGGCACATTGGTCAATGTTTGTCCCGCCCACATTGGCTGAAAATTCGGGTCCTGCCAATAGCTGGGATACTGGCCCTGACAGGTGTTGATGGATTGATACTGCTGATTATAAATCGGCTCGTTACGCCAGTCGGCCAGCGCCGCCGTGCTGGTCAGAGACATGGCCCCGACGAACGCACATAGGGCACGAGATAGGGTGTTTACCTGCTTCATTATCATTCCTTTTTATTAGTTGCTTTTAAATTGATAGCCATTAAAGCTTAGTCGCAAAAATAAAAGGCGTTATTACATTTGCTTACGCCGCTCTGTTACACTCAAATGGACAATTCAATCTGGTACCCCCATGGCTGCATCCAATACCGAAACATCCATTAATGAGAAAAGTGCACTGCGTCACTTACGACCGATTTTCCGCTTTCTTTTACCCTACAAGTGGGTGGTGGCCGCTGCGCTATTTGCCTTGGTACTCACCGCAGGCATTAACCTTTCCCTGGGTCAGGGCTTGAAGCAGGTGATAGACCAGGGTTTTATCGCCGGCTCCATGGAGCAATTGCGCGGCTCGGTCTTTTTATTGATCAGCTTGATTGCATTGATGGCGGTAGGCATCTTTTGCCGCTTTTATCTGATGTCCTGGCTTGGCGAACGGGTCAGCAGCGATATTCGTAAGGCAGTGTTTGCCCGCATTCTCGCTCTGCACCCCAAGTTATTTTGAAGAAAATCGCAGCGGCGAGATCATGTCACGCCTGACCACGGACACCACCTTGCTGCAAAGCATAGTCGGCTCGTCCTTATCCATGGCGCTGCGCAGCACCCTGATGCTGATCGGCGGCGTCATTATGCTCTTTATCACCAATGTGAAACTCACCCTGATAGTGCTCTTATGCGTACCCATGGTGCTGCTGCCCATGAAGCTTTTTGGCCGTCGGGTGCGCACTTTGGCCAGCAGCTCACAGGATGCCATCGCCGATATCAGCACTTATGCCGGCGAGGTGATGCAAAACATCAAAACCGTGCACAGTTTTAATCGCCAAGGCAGTGAACTGGCTGCCTTTGACGGCGAGGTTGATAAGGCTTTTGCGGTAGCTAAAAAGCGCATTATACAGCGCTCTTTTCTTATCGCCTTTGTGATCTTTATCAGCTTTTCCGGCATCAGCTTTATGCTCTACAGCGGCGGTGTCGATGTGCTTAGCGGGAAGATGTCCGGCGGCGAACTGGCCGCCTTTGTGTTTTACGCCATAGTTGTGGCCATGGCGGTGGGTACGGTGGCGGAAATTTATGGTGAGCTGCAAAGAGCCGCCGGCGCGGCCAAACGCCTGATTGAATTACTGGAAGTGCAAAGCGAAATTCTTGACCCGACACAGGCACAAAGCCTGAATACCCAGGCTCAGGCTGATGTTATCGAATTTACAGACGTCAGTTTTCATTATCCTTCCAGGCCACAGCAAAGCGCCCTATCGGCCTTTAACTTACAGATCACCCAGGGCGAAACTGTAGCCATAGTCGGCCCTTCCGGCGCCGGCAAAAGTACCCTGTTTGAACTGCTGCAACGTTTCTATGATGTCAGTGCCGGCAGCATTCGCCTGCATGGCACGGATATCCGCGAGCTTAGCTTGCATGATATTCGCGAACAAATGGCCATGGTAGCCCAGCACCCCGTACTGTTCAGCGCCGATGTTTATCACAATATTGCCTATGGCAAGGAAGGAGCTACGCAGGACGAGGTGAGCGCCGCCGCCAGGCAGGCCTATGCCGACGAGTTTATCGAGCAGTTACCCGATGGCTACCACAGCTTTTTAGGAGAGCGCGGAGTGCGTTTATCCGGCGGGCAAAAACAACGTATCGCCATTGCCAGAGCCATACTCAAAGATCCGAAAATTCTGTTACTTGACGAGGCTACCAGCGCCCTTGATGCGCAAAGTGAGCACCATGTACAGGCGGCATTAACCGAACTGATGAAGTCGCGTACGACCCTGATCATCGCCCATCGCTTAAGTACCGTGATGCACGCCGATCGAATTGTGGTAATGGATAAGGGGAAGGTGGTTGCCAGCGGCGATCATGCTAGCTTAATGCAACAATCACCGCTGTATCGAAAGCTTTGTGAGCTGCAGTTTAATCAGCCCAGCGCCTCCGCTTAGTTTTGTACGTTAGGTACGATTTGAATTTCTACGCGACGGTTTAGAGCGCGGCCATTTGCCGTGCTGTTGTCGGCGATAGGACGGCTTTCACCGTAACCCTGAGTACTGATACGCGCCGCCAGGATCTGGCTGTTCACCAAGTAGTTTTTCACACTTAGCGCACGCTGCTCAGACAGATTTTGGTTGTATTCGCTGCGACCCGTGCTGTCGGTATGACCTTGTACACTTAGGTAGGTTTTCTCGTACTTGTTCATCACGCTGGCGATGGCATTCAGAGTGTCATGAAAACCGCTTGAGATGTACGACTGCTCGGTAGCAAAGGTAATGTTTGACGGCATTACCAGGCGAATGTTGTCGCCTTCACGCACAACTTCAACACCAGAACCGGCTAGCTCATCACGAAACGCCTGCTCTTGGTTATCCATGTAGTTACCTACCGCGGCACCGGCTAGTGCACCGATAGCGGCACCGATGAAGATACGCTTATCATCATGATCGCCTGTGGCTTTACCTAATACCGCACCGACACCGGCACCGATACCTGCGCCTTTTTGCGTATTGGTTGCCTGACAGCCCGTTAATAACAATGCCACTGAGGTTAGTGCCACGACAGGAGTCAAAGTGTTTAGTCGTTTAGCCATGATTTATTTTCCTATTATTTGTCCTATTGGGGGATGGTAACAGATTTGCATGAACTTACGGTTAAAATGGTGCCAGTAAAAATGATTTATTGCACTAATTTCAATGGTCTTGTTATCAATACCTGGCGATCGGCGGCAGCGCATAAGGCTTCACCAGCTCAGTTAGCTGACCTCCTTCGGCAAGGTCCTGGTATAAAGAAGTGATTTGTTTTGCCTGGGACGTCTTGGCAAAATCGCGACTGTAGGCCATATAGCCAAAGATCGAATCGCGATACTGATAAGGCTGCTTAACCAATTCGTGCATGGGCTGCTGCAAGATGCTCATGGCATGCTCGGCGGTATCTTCAACCCCAATAAATAAATCCACCCGGCCCTTTAGCAGCATTTGCACCGCCACCTGCTCCGAGGTTACCGGCACCTTGATGATATCCCGGTCTTTATCGAAACGGGCAAAGTGCGCCGCTCCGCGCATCACTGCAATACGCTTGCCGTAAAGATCTTCGTAATCGGTGATTTCTATGCCGTTGGCGCGCAAGGAATAAAAACGAAAAGATGAGTGCAGCGCCATATAAGCGGGAGGAACAAAGGTCAGTCCCTGCTCGCGCTGCTTAGTACGAATAAGGCCGCCCATAATATCGACCTCGCCCTGCTCCAGCATATGCACGCAGCGCGAAAAGGGGCAAGGGACCACCTTAAGCTCAAGCCCAAGCTCATCGGCGATGGGCGTAAGAATATCGAGCAAGAGGCCTTTAGCCTGAGCGCCATGGGTAGAACTATAAGGAGGCGCATGATCTATAGCGACGGTAATTGTGCTGGCTTGCACAGCGGCCATGGGAATGAACAGCGATAATATTAGTGGCACCCAGCACCCTGTGCGCGTCTTCATAACAACCTCAATGTTGTTGCAACCAAATGGAACACCTCTATAGTGTCACATAATCTACACAAGCTCTAAGTATAATGAAACTATGAAATTGTTATCCATCTTCTACCAGTTCCTGTTGCTTGGTTGCACTAGCTTTGGTGGCCCGGCGGCACACCTGGGTTACTTTCAACGTCACTTTGTGGAAAATAAAAAGTGGCTGACTCAGCAGCAATACGGGCATTTTATTTCCCTTAGTCAATTGCTTCCCGGACCGGGCAGCTCGCAGGTAGGTTTTGCCATTGGTGTAGAGCGCGCCGGTTTAGCCGGGGGGATCGCCGCCTTTATCGGTTTTACCCTGCCCTCCATGCTGATCATGGTGCTGCTGGCATTGGGAGCACAACAGCTGCCTTGGGCCACTACGGGGCTGATCACCGGGCTTAAATTGTTCGCCGTGGTGATTGTCGCCGATGCAGTGTTTAGCATGAGTAAAAGCTTCTGCCGCACCTGGCATACCCGGGCGTTGGCGTTACTCAGTGCGGGTGCCCTGATATTAATCCCCAGCCTGTATACCCAGTTATTGATCTTGGTGCTGGCGGCGATCTGGGGGGCTTGGCAACTGCAACCCTTTAAGGATGAAGGCACAACGCAAGACGCAGACAAAGCAAGCACAGGCCTTAGCAAGCTACCGCTGCTGCTTTTTGCCCTGCTGTTTATCCTGAGTTTCGCCGCCACGGGTGAGTTGTGGCAGCTCAGCGCCCAGTTTTATCAGGCGGGCTCTCTGGTGTTTGGCGGTGGGCATGTAGTGTTGCCCCTACTCGATACCATATTGACCGATGTGGATGCCGACAGCTTTTTAACTGGCTATGCGGCGGCGCAGGCCATTCCCGGTCCCATGTTTACCTTTGCGACTTATCTCGGTGCTGTCTTAGCGCCTTCAACCCCCTTGTTGGGCGCCTTAATTGCCACTTTGGCCATTTTTCTACCCGGCTTCTTACTGGTGCTGGGGTGCGCCCGTCATTGGCAAGCGCTGATGAGCAACCCCCTGCTGGCCGGCGTAAGCACTGCCATCAACGCTACTGTGGTCGGTTTTATTTTGGCGGCGCTCTATAACCCCATAATTCCCGCTGGTGTAACCCAGTGGTGGTACGTTGTTTTTGTCGCCTTGGGATGGTGGTGGTTGCAACGCTTTAAGCCACCTGTGCTGATGCTGATTGCCGTCTTTGCGGCGCTGGGACTGCTGTTAGAACAATTGCCGCACTGATGAGGCTGAGTTTTTGAAATGCGCAACTAAAAAGCCCGGCTTGCCGGGCTTTTTAGATTAAATGCTTAAGGTTATTCGGCTAACTAGAGCCATTCATTTGCCCGCTTACGCTCTGATAAGGCCTAAGCTCAAAGATGGGCAGGATCGCCAGCAGATGATCCATAATTTCCGCCTGAATATGCTCGTAGGAAATCCAGCGCTTGTCGGCACTAAAGCAATAGAATTCAATGGGCAGACCATGGTTCAAGGGCTGTAACTCACGCACCATCAGGGTCAGGTCCTTATTGATACGGTCGTGCTGTTTCAAATAGCCCTCGGCGTAACGACGAAACAGACCCAGGTTGGTGACCTTATCCGGCAAGGATGTGGTGTTGATATACTCGCACAGCTGCAATGTTTCCTCTAGGCTTTGCTGCAACTCGTCATCGGCGATACGGATACTGTTCATATCTATATTGAGCGAGCGCTTAATACGCCGGCCGCCGGACTCCTGCATGCCGCGCCAGTTTTTAAACGAGCCGGAGACCAGGGTATAGGTCGGCAAGGTGGTGATGGTGTTATCCCAGTTGCGCACCTTCACGGTATTCAAACCCAGGTCGATCACCTCGCCATCGGCGCCATAGCTGTCTACCTGAATCCAGTCACCATAGGTCACCAGACGGTTGGCGGCTATTTGTATGCTGGCCACAAAACCTAAAATAGTGTCTTTAAACACCAACATGGTCACCGCGGCAATGGCACCAAAGCCGGAGATAATATAGGTAGGTGACCTTTCCAGCAGCAGGGCAAAAATTAAAATCGCACAGATGATGAAGGTGATCAGCTTAACCAGCTGAATCAGCCCCTGAATCGGCACCTCGCGGGAGAATTCAAACTGGTTATAAAGCGCACCGCCTATGCTCACCATGCTGCTGACGATAAAACCACCGTATACGATAAGCAAAATCTTCACGCAGGAATGGATAATATCCAGGGAAAGTTCGGGGATTTGCACCACGGTTTGGAAGGAAGCCAGAAAGGCAACACAGCAAATAAAGCCGGCCAAACGACGGTTCAATTTAATCAACAGCGGCTTCAAGGCCGAGGTACGCTGTGGTGCTATGCGCATCATCAGGCTTTGCAGCGCCGGTAACATTAAACTACTTAAAAAGAAGTACAGCAGGATAATGGCCATCAGACCAATACCCGTCGCTGAAATCGTGCTTAGCAACTCGGCACGCTCGGTGTCGGCGAATAAGGGCTTAAGCAATTTTTGTAAATGACTTTGGGTCATAGCTGAGTTACACCTTTCCTGTGTTATCTACTACTTTGGCGCAGTCGGGGGCGGCTGTGGGTGCTTGTTGCTGGGCGATAAGCTCATCCTTGGCCTGCCAAATATCGTTGAGTTGTTGTTGGAACTCGACCCGAAACGCCTTGTCTTGCTGATAATCACCGATCAGCTGCGGCGCTATGTCACGCACATTGACCAGTAAGTCTATCTGGGTCAGGCGTCCGAGCATAAAATCACGACAGATATGGGTTCCCTGAGATTGATAGCATAGTGTGGCATCGAGCAAACCGTCAAACCTTTCCCCTAAAACCTGTAACGCAAAGGCGATGCCGCCAGCCTTGGGCTTGAGCAAATAGGCAAACGGGCTGAGTTGGCGCTGCTGTTTACCCGGAGTAAAGCGCGAACCCTCAACAAAGTTAACTATGCAGGATGGGTATTGCTTAAAGTTATTGCAACTGCGTTTGGTACGCTCCACATCCATGCCCTTTAACTTTGGATTCTTGGCAATTTGTTCCTTGCTGGCGCGCTTCATAAAGGGCATACCCATGGCCCAGGCACCGCTGCCGATAAAGGGCACGTATTTTAGTTCATCCTTAAGGAAAAACTTCGGCGCCGGCAGCTCGGTAACGGCGCTTAGCACCACGATATCAAGCCAGCTCAGGTGATTGGCAATCAACAGATACCAGGCATTGGGGTCGACCTTACCGTCAAAGCGCACATTAAAGCGCTCGCAACCTAGCTGTAACGCCAAGCGATTGCCAAGGCGCCAGCCACTGTAGGCCCAATGCAACACCACAGTAGTGGCATAAAACGGCAGGATAAGTTTTACCAGCCCAAGGATAAAAACGATCACTCCCCACACCAGGGTATTTACCAGCAATAAGCAGGTCGCCAGGCTTCCCACCAGCCATTTGGGCAATAATCGTTTCAGCATAATTAGTTCCTATTCTGCTGCGTTAGCTGCTTCAGGGTCGAGTCTTTTTCTTGCCAAAGAGCATTGAGATGCTGCTGAAACTCTACGCGAAATGCATTGTCGTTGCTATAGTCGCCGATCAGCTGCGAGTCCAGTGGACGCACTTCCACATGCACCACAACCTCTTTCACCCTACCGCCAGCAAAGTCCATAAAAGTAGGAATACCGCCCGGGTAATGAATGGTGACATTCACTATTTTACTGATCTGCTCGCCCATGGCCTGCAACACAAAGGCGATCCCGCCGGCTTTAGGCTTAAGTAAATGGTTAAAGGGGCTGTTTTGACGCTGATGCTTGGCGTCTGTATAGCGGGTACCCTCAACAAAGTTGACTATGGACACCGGCATTTCCTTAAACTTTTCACAGGCCTTGCGCGTGGTTTCTATGTCTTTACCGCGCAGTTTAGGGTTTTTCTTCAACTGCGACTTGCTGGTTCGCTTCATAAAAGGAAAATCCAGCGCCCACCAGGCCAGGCCTAAAAACGGCACATACAGCAGTTCTTTTTTCAAAAAGAAGTTCAAAAACGGGATGCGGCCGCGAAAGATGCGCTGCATCACCAGAATATCGACCCAACTTTGGTGATTAGCCACCAGCAGGTACCAATCTTTTTTGCGTAGTTGCTCAAGCCCGATCACTTTAAGTTTATAAGGAGTAATCAGTTTTTGATTTAAGGAGTTACCCGCAACCCAACAACTGGCCATGGTTTTTGCCAAGGCGCTCATGGCTTTTTGCCAGGGCCTAATGGGGATAAGCTTAAAAACACCACACAGGACTATGGGGAGAAACCAAAATAAGGTGTTCAGGGTATATAAGCCAATACTCACAATTTGCCGAAATAAAGCAACCACTGCACGCACAACAACTTTCCTATTTGGGTATAAAAAACAAGCGCTAATGATAGCGCTTTTTTGTCTTTAACGGAAAAGGGTTCTGTTGCCGACTGGCAACAAACCCAGGCTAGTCTTCAAAGTAGGTATAGCCGCTTAATCCGTGATTTAGCTCATCCAGATAACTCTGCTTCAGCGCCGCATCGATAGCCATTGCGCTGACTCTTTGCTGATAACGCGCCGCCAAGGCTTCACTATCGTAATGAACAAATTTTAATACGTCCTGAACACTGTCGCCCTTGATTTCATTGGTCAGGCGGTACTCTTCACCGTGCATTTCCACATGCACAGAATCGGTGTCACCAAACAGGTTATGCAGGTCGCCCAGGATCTCCTGATAGGCACCAACCATAAACATGGCAATATGATATTGCTGACCAAACTCATAGCGTGGAATGGGCAGACTGGCTTCGATACCGGCACCATCTACATACTCGCGAATTTGTCCGTCTGAATCACAGGTAATATCCTGAATGATCACACGCTGATCCAACGGCTTATCTAGATGTTCGATGGGCAATACCGGGAATAACTGACCAATACCCCACACATCCGGTAGCGACTGAAATAATGAGAAGTTTACAAACAGCTTATCCGCCAGCTTTTCGTTCAGCTCGTCAATCACTTCGCGATGGGCACGAGCCGACTCGCTCAAACAAGCACGCACCTTGTGCAGGGTACGGAAATAAAGTTGCTCAACCAGGGCCCACTGCTCAATACCCAGCATGCCATGCACATATTGAGCATGAGCCTCGCTGAATAGATGCATGGCATCGTGATAGCTTTCAATGGCCATTCGGGCGTTAACACCGGCGCAGGTTTGCTGCATTTCCAGCACCACCTTAGGCAGGTTTGCATCATCGGCTATCGCCACCTCGTTATTAGGTGCTTTTTCTACGTCCACCACATCGGTGATCAATACCGCATGGTGTGCGGTCAGCGCCCTGCCCGATTCGGTAATAATGGCCGGATGAGCCAGATCGTTGGCATCGCTCACCTCAGCAAAGGCGGCCACCACGTTTTTGGCATACTCTTCAACCGTGTAGTTCATTGAGCAGCTGCTGCGTGAGCCCGAACCTTCGTAGTCAACACCCAGGCCGCCGCCCACGTCCACGGTTTTCAGCGGCACGCCCATTTGGCACAACTGCGCATAGTGGCGGGCACATTCGGTTAGCGCTCGTTGGATATCGCGAATATTGGCGATTTGCGAACCTATATGAAAATGCACCAGCTCCATTAAATGC
Organism: Pseudoalteromonas sp. T1lg76; assembly: GCF_002964725.1. Lineage (NCBI taxonomy): Bacteria > Pseudomonadati > Pseudomonadota > Gammaproteobacteria > Alteromonadales > Pseudoalteromonadaceae > Pseudoalteromonas > Pseudoalteromonas sp. T1lg76. Next base: position 16,110 of record NZ_PQCE01000042.1, on the reverse strand, counting down.
AGCTTATTATGTTTCTTTAAGGTCTCAACGGCCTGCAGCACCTGAGAGGCGGTCAAACCAAATTTGCCGCGCTCACCACCGGTATTTTGCCACTTGCCCTTACCCACGGAATTAAGACGAATACGAATACCGATTGGCGCTTCAAGGGCCATGGCATCCATTTCGCGGATCAGCGCATCAAGCTCGGAAAGCTTTTCGATAACAATATTGACCTTGTGGCCGGTCGCCTGACCGATCAGCGCCAGACGCATAAACTCACTGTCTTTGTAACCATTACAGACTATGGTGATGTCTTTTTCGGCCAAGCCGAGAATGGCCATCAGCTCAGGCTTAGAACCGGCTTCTAAGCCGACCTGACCACTGCTGTGCGCCAATAACTTGGACACCACAGAGCGCTGCTGGTTTACCTTGATCGGATAGACGCAGGTATAGTCACCCTGATAGCCCTTGGCGGTTTTGGCCTGACTGAAGGCAGAAATTAAACGCGATGCACGATGCTGCAAAATATCGGTAAAACGCACCAACACCGGCAAGGTCAGGCCTTGCTCTTTAAAACGCTCGACTAAGGCATTTAATGCCAAACCGGGTTTATTTTTATCGCCATCGGGATAAGCCACCAGCTCGCCCTGAGCGTTAATATCAAAGTAGCCATCGCTCCAATGACTAACGTTATAAACGGATTGAGCGACCTGGTAACCCGCTGGGTGACCTGTCAGGGGACCCTTTTCCATAACTCTGCTCTCAATATTGACCCAAGAATTTGCCGCTAGTTTAATACCTCTTATTGCCACTAGCGAATAGAAAATCACATAAATGCAGCTAAAATGTGATTGAGCATTGCCCTGCACACTGGCAAAATTGCGTTTCTCATTTATTGGTGATTATGTAACACATGACAAGTTTAGATAAAAACCACTGGTTTACCGAAATCAGTGACCGTGATGGCAGTGCTTTCTCACTGCGTATCAACAAATTACTTGAAGAAAAACAGTCTCCCTTTCAGCATGTTGCCATGTATGAAACCACCGACTTTGGCAACCTGATGATCATTGACGGCTGCACCATGGTGAGTACCCGCGAGAATTTCTTTTACCATGAAATGATCGCCCACCCTGCGCTGTTCAGCCACCCGAATCCGAAAAACGTGGTGATCATCGGCGGCGGCGACTGCGGCACCCTGCGTGAAGTGCTTAAGCACGACAGCGTAGAGTCGGTCACGCAAATCGATATCGATCAAGTAGTTACCGAGATGTCGCTGAAGTACTTCCCTGAGCTGTGCACTTCAAACCAGGACCCACGCGCCACCTTGTTATTTGATGACGGCATCAAATACATGCGCGAAGCCGCGCCTGAGTCTATCGACGTAGTGATTGTTGACGGCACAGATCCGGTTGGCCCGGGTGAAGGCCTGTTCAACCACGCCTTCTACCAAAGCTGCTTGCAAGCCCTGCGCCCTGGCGGCGTGCTGGTACAGCAAAGCGAAAGCCCGCTAATGCATATGCCATTACTATTGGAAATGCGCGGGGCGATGAAGGAAGTGGGCTTTGGCGCCTTGCAAACCTTGCCATTCCCTCAGCCTATTTACCCGTCGGGTTTATGGTCTGTGACTCTGGCTCGTAAAGGCATGGGTTTCGACGGCTTCCGCGCCTGTGATCCACAAGCACTACAAACCGAATACTACACCCCGGGTATCCACCAGGGCGCCTTAAGCGAGCCGCCATTTATGGCAAGAGCCTTCGCAGGCGAAACAAAATAAAAAAAGGCGAGTTCAACTCGCCTTTTTTACCTCTGCAGCTAGCCCCTCGCCTTTGAATACGTATGCAATTTCTATGTGATCACCCTGGATTCACCTTACCCTAAGATTTCTCTTTAGGCGTTATGTATTACCAGGACAAGTCAATGCGAGTATTTATCCCTTTGCTTTTGGCATCGCCATTAGCGCTGGCAAAAACCGTGAGCGTCAGCTCTCCCGACGGCCAGATCCAAATTTCTTTAAGTGATGAAGGCGCCCCAAGTTACCAGGTGACGTTTGCCGGTAAGCCGGTGATTAACTCATCCAAGCTCGGCTTTTACTTTAAGGACGCGGCACCGCTACGCGATGGCCTGGTGATCACCGAGACGCAAACTCAAAGCGTCGACCAAAGCTGGCAACAGCCCTGGGGCGAGCAACGCCTTATCCGTGACAATCACAACGAACTGGCGGTTACCTTCAGCGATGAAAGCGATGCCAGCCGCAACTACAGGGTGCGGGTGCGCGCCTTTAATGACGGTCTGGGCTTTCGTTATGAATTAGAAGGCAAAGAGCGCCCCGACTACCAGATCACCGATGAGCTCACTGAGTTTGCTCTGGCCGGACAAAACAACGAAGCGCTGTGGATCCCGGCCCGTGGCTGGAACCGTTACGAGTACGTCTATAAGCGCACCGACGCCAGCGAGGCGGCCCATGTTCATACGCCCTTTACCCTGAAAATGGGCAATGGCGTCCATATCAGTATTCACGAAGCCGCGCTGGTCGATTATGCCGGCATGACTCTGAACCAGCGTCGTCCGGGTATTTTTAAAGCCGATTTAACGCCCTGGTCCGACGGCATTGCGGTAAAAGCCGAAAACGGTTTCACCACCCCCTGGCGTACCATTCAAATCGCCGATAAGGCCACCGGGCTACTTAACTCGCACCTGATCCTCAACCTCAATGAACCGAATAAACTCGGCGATGTATCCTGGGTTAAGCCGGGTAAATACGTGGGTATCTGGTGGGGCATGCATATCAATGAAAACACCTGGGGCAGCGGTGAAAAACACGGCGCCACCACAGAAAACACCATTGAATACCTGGACTTTGCCGCCAAATATGGCTTTGATGGCGTGCTCGTTGAAGGCTGGAACCAAGGCTGGGATGGCGACTGGTTCTTTAATGGCGATGTCTTTAGCTTTACCAAAAGCTATGATGATTTCGACCTGGCCGCCATTGCCAAACACGGTGAAAAGGTGGGTGCGAAACTGATCGGTCACCATGAAACCTCGGGCAATGTCAGCAACTATCGCAACCAGATGGAAGACGCCTTTAAGCTCTACCAACAACATGGCGTAAGCCAGATCAAAACCGGCTATGTTGCCGACGGCGGCAATATCAAACGCATCGATGAGCAGGGTATCGCCCGCTACGAGTGGCACGACGGCCAGTTTATGGCTAACGAATACCTCTACAATATTGAACTGGCGGCCAAGTATCAGCTCAGCATCAATACCCATGAGCCGATCAAAGACACCGGCCTGCGCCGCACCTACCCGAACTGGATCACCCGTGAAGGCTCGCGTGGTCAGGAATTTAATGCCTGGGGCACACCGCCGAACCCACCGGCGCATACGCCAATGCTGGCCTACACCCGCATGCTGGCGGGGCCGATGGACTTCACTCCGGGGATCTTCGATATGGGCTTTAACGGCCTAGGCGCGGATACCAACCGCCCGCAAACCACCTTGGCGAAACAGCTGGCCCTGTATGTGGTGCTCTACAGCCCGGTGCAAATGGCGGCGGATTTACCCCGGAACTACCTGGCCAAGCCGGATGCCTTCCGGTTTATCCAGGATGTGCCCACCGATTGGGAGCTAAGCCAGGCCATTGCCGGTGAAATGGGCGAGTATGTGGTTTTTGCCCGTAAGGAGCGCAAGCGCGATCACTACAGTGGTAACGACTGGTATCTGGGCGCCATTACCGATGGTGAAGCCCGCAAGGTCGATATCAAGCTCGACTTTTTAGACCCGGGTAAACACTTTGAGGCGCAGATCTATGCCGATGGCGAGGATGCCGAATGGGTGAATAACCCCTACAGCATGACCATCAGCAAGCAGGTGGTCACCCGCAAGGACCAGCTTACGCTTAAGCTGGCGCCCAGCGGCGGTACGGCGATTCGCTTTAAGGCCCTGGACTAACAATGAACGAAAAAGCCACCTACTCGGTGGCTTTTTTTTGGCTGCGCTCAAGTAATAAATACTCGGTGCGTTTAATCTCGCGAATAATGGAGTTGCGGTTCATTTCCATAAAAATCCACAGCTTCACCGCAATTTGCACCATAAGGCCGACGATAAACCACACCGCCCAAAAAACCTGGGCACCGACCTCGGTGGCGATGTAAAAGCGATAGCCGCAATAAATAAAGGCCGCCGTGGCAATCAAGGCCAACAGAGTTGAAAACCACACCCAGAAGCGCATGGAGCCCTGATAGGTTTGCCCCAAGCGGGCAAATAAGCCCTCATCCCGGCTTAAAATACCATCTAATTGCTGGCGCTCCTGCGCCAGCTCCGACTTAATTTGCTGCTCTAGATTCATGCTCGCTTCCTCTTTCGTCTTGGGCCCATTGGCTTAATTTCTGTCTGGCACTGTGTAAGCGCGATTTAATTGTGCCAAGGGGTGTATCTAGAACCCTGGCGATATCCGCTATGGGCAACTCTTCTAAATAAAACAAATACACACTATGGCGCTCCACGTCTGGCAGTTGGGCTATCAGGGCGAGTAAGTCTAAATGCCGCTCTACCTTGGCCGTATCCCCGCATTGTTGCTGCGGTGGCTCGGCCACCAGCAGCTCTTTTTGCCGACGTCGCGTTAGGTCGATAAAGCGCCGATACACGGCGCGAAACAACCAGGCTTTAAAGGCACTGGGCTCGAGTAAAGCGCGAATATCTTTGGCCACCTTGCTCCATACCTCCTGAGTGAGATCCGCCGCCTCCTGCTCACACTGGCAGAGCTTAAAGGCAAAGCGGTAACTGCCCTGATAGTGGCGCTCACACAAGGCCGAGAAGGCGCTCGCGTCCCCTTTTTGTGCGGCCAAAACCAATAACGCCGTGGTGGTTTCTGTCATAGTGAAAATCAAATCTTTATTACAAGACGCAGTAGCAAGCAAAAAGGTTGGCAACCAAGGTAATTAATTTATGGTCGCCGTCAAAGTATAGCTGCTAGATAGCTGCTAGATAGCTGCTAGTATGGTGTAAAATTGAAGCAAATTAATTGATTTTAGGTGTGTTTATGCGGTTATTCTCACTGCTGTTATTACTCTTTTGCGGACTTGCCTATGGCCAACAAGGCGCGTATTCCATCCCCCGCAGCCAGGTCATCGAATTAACGGATCACCATAGCCAGCATACCTACCCTCTGTATATTAAGCTGCCTGCTTCCTATGCTAAAAACCCAAGTAAACACTACCCGGTTATTTACCTCACCGACGGCCATTACAGTTTTCAACTGGTCTCCGGGGCCACTCGCTTCCCGATGAATTCAGGGGCCATACCCGAAGCCATTTTAGTTGCCATTGGTTACGCTCTAGGCGACAAGGGCCAGAGCAGCCGCGTTCGTGATTACACCCCAACCAAAGAATCGAGCTGGAAGCTGGCCACTGGCGAAGCAGCGAAACATGCGCGCTTTATTCGCGAACAGGTATTTACCCATATACAAAAAAATTACCGCGCTCTGGCAACGCAGCGCACCTATATGGGGAATTCTTTAGGTGGACTGTTCGGCGCCTATTTACTGCTGCAAGAACCGGATATGTTCAGCAACTATATTCTGGGCAGCCCATCGGTGTGGTTTGATAACCAGTCTATTCTGGCTTTAGAGCTAAAGCCCAGTAAGGCAGCGCCCAAGGTCTATATAGGTGTGGGTAGTTTAGAAACCCCAGCGTATGGCGAGGGGCAAGATATGGTGGCCGACGCACAGGCCCTGTTTGATAAGCTGCGCAGCCTGCCGGCGAGTCACAGCCAAATCAAACTGAGGATCATAGATGAGGCTCGTCATGCCACCGCCTTCCCAAGCACCTCAATCCAAGGGTTGGATTGGCTGCTCAGGGAAGGTGAGTAACACCAAGTTACGGCCACTTTACCTCGGCGGCAAGAACGCGTACCGGGGCAATATAGTGAATAATATCGCCGCCCTGAATGGCGTAATCCAGCGGTGGGTTGAGATCCATATCCAGAGCGCTGCGATTATGGGCAATGCCTAAAATGGTGGCGTCATACTGGCGCTTAAAGAGCTCAAAAATATCCGCATAGGTGAAGCGACTGACTTCGTTTGGGATCACCATGGAGAAATGCGTGTCACCATGGAGACTCGACATAATTTCCTGCTGCACTCGACTGGCACCTGGGTCTTCCATGGAGCGAACCAGCACCTCGGCGGTACGGTTAGAGCTGCATTCAACGTTGGCACAGTGCTCGCTCAGCATTTGCGCCTTACTTTCATCATCGAAATAAGCACAGATATGGGCTCTTTCCTTCACTAACTTGCTGATTTTCAGCGCCGTGGTAAAGCTTTGGTTATCGTCGGCCCCTTCCACTATGATGCGATCGGCGGTACTGATACCAACACGCTTGAGTTGCTCTTCATCGGTATAGCTGCTCAGTTTTACAAAGCTGACATTGGGCTCAGAAAAGAAAGGGTGCTCAATATCATCGGTCACCGCCAGCACTATGTCTCTGCGCACCCGTTTGTCATCGGCAAGAATGTAGCGCACCATTTTGCGAGTGCGCACTGGGTGCCAACCGAAAATAATGATGTGGTTAGCAAAATGCGTTACGTCTTTTTCACCTGTCATAGCACGCCTTATTATATGTGTAATGGTTTGTCCGGCCTTACCCAGCAGCATACCGAATAATGCCAAACCGAAAGGAATTTGCACTAGGGCCACCAGCAGGCGCCCCAGATCTGAGCTTGGGCTTAAATCGCCATACCCCACGGTTGAAGTGGTGACCACGTAATAATAAAAAAACGTGTTTGGCGCCAGCAGCGCCTGCTCACCGGCGGCCGCCAGCAGCAGCCAGGTTATCCCCATATGCGCTAAAATTGCGAGTACCACCGCCTGCCAACTGAGCTGGTCGATATGGCTGCGAATGGTGAGCAAAAGGCGCTTAATCAATATCGGCATAATTCGCCTTATCCCTAACTATTTGGGCGCCTTAGGCGCCCAATTTTTTGTAATATTTCAGCATCCTAGCTTTTCTTGGTCGCTAATGCCTCAGCAATATACTGGTCAATTTGCTGCTCTAGTACATTAAGTGGAATAGAACCATGACGCAAGACCTGATAGTGGAACTCGCGAACGTCAAAGTCATGACCCAGGGCTTTTTCCGCCTTGGCGCGTAAGCGCTTAATGGTCAGCTCGCCAATTTTGTACGACAGTGCCTGAGCCGGCCAGGAGATATAGCGATCCGTTTCCGTTTTCACATTATGCAGTGATAATGCTGTGTTTTCGCTCATAAAATCCAGCGCTTGCTGGCGCGACCAACCGAACATATGCATGCCGGTATCCACCACTAAACGCGCCGCACGCCACATTTCATAGGTGAGGCGACCAAAGTCGCTATAAGGGTCTTGATAGAAGCCCGCTTCAATACCCAAGTATTCACTGTACAAACCCCAGCCTTCACCAAAGGCCGATAGATAGGCATTACGGCGATAGCTTGGCAGGTAATCCAGCTCGGCATTAAGGGAAATTTGCAGGTGATGACCCGGTACCGCTTCGTGCAAGGTCAGTGCTTCCAACACATACAAGGGGCGCTTATCCAGGGCATAGGTGTTGACCCAGTAGAAGCCAGCTTCGTCATCACGGCTGGAGCCAGAGTAGCGGCCCGTGGTGTATTTAGGGGCTATGTTGGCGGGAACCGGCGCAACACCATAAGGCTTACGCGGCAACTCCTTAAACAATTTTGGCAACTGAGCGTCCATCTTTTTGGCGATATAAGACGCTTCCTTCAGCAACTCTTCCGGGGTGGTGGCGTAAAACTTCGGATCGGTACGCAAGAACTCAACAAAGTCGGCAAAACTGCCTTCAAAGCCAAGCTCATCGATGATCGCCTGCATCTCACCACGGATGCGTTTTACTTCCTGCAAACCCAGTTCATGGATTTCCTTTGGCGTCATCTCGGTGGTGGTGTAATGCTTGGCGCGATTGGCATAAAAGGCCTCGCCGTTAGGCACATTCGAGATGCCTATGGTATCGCGGGCACCGGGGCGATAGGTGTTAACGAAAAAGTCGTAATACCCCTGATACGCTGGCAACACCTGCTTGCCGATCACTTCCTTGGCCTGGTTTTGCAGCTGTACAAACTCGTCATCGCTGATACCGGCGGTATTTTGCTTAAAGGGCGCATAAAACTCGGATTCGGTAACATCAGTCACCAAAAAGGCGCTGATGGATTCTTCATAACCGGCGAGTACCGCCTTAGGTTGAGTCAGACCGGTTTCCAGGCCCTTGTTCATCCAATAAATATTCTGCTCGAAGAAACGTGGCACCTGGCTTAAGCGCTTAAGGTAGGTTTCAAAACCAGCTTTTGAGCTGTAATCGCCACGGGCAACCATAAAGGACAGCGACGAGTGAAAGCCGTACTCTGAGGTCAGCGGCATATAGTGGGTATTAAAGCGATACTCATCCAGCTGGTTCTGCACCTGAGCGCGGATAATCTGTAGATTGATCTTGTTCTCGCCGCTGAGTGCCTCGCTATCTATGGCATCAAGCTGGGCAAGCAAGGCCTGGCGTTGCTCGTACTGCGCCCTGAGGTACTCGGGGCTGAGGTTGGCCAGCAGATAACCGTCCACCTCTTGCCTGTAAGGATTCACACTTTCGCGATATTTGACGATTTGCTCGGCGACCTGGGTAAAGGTCTCATCCTGGTTCAGGGGCGCGGTTTTGCTGGGCGCCGCACAGGCACTAACGCCCAATACCAAGGCAGTGGCCAGGGCCAATGTTTTCAACTTAAAGGGAGACTGCATATTTCTGTTCTCGTTATTGCAATGCACTATGATGCCCTACTCTAGCCCAGCGGCTATGTGTGTCAAAGTCGATGCGACCAAATCTCCCTTCTTTTGTTCGCCTCGCTGTTTTGTGCCCTGCCGTTATAGGCATTAGGCAAAATCAGAGCGAGCGTAAAAATGGCTTAATCCTTGAGCTGTTACGGGCCCTCAAGTACACTATGGCCAAATTCCCTCTAGGCTTGAATTACCATGAAAGAAGCTGAGCAAAAAACCACGCATTTTGGTTATAAAACGGTCGCGGCAAACGAAAAAGCGGCTCATGTTGCCGATGTTTTCCACTCGGTCGCAGCTAAATACGATTTAATGAATGATTTGCTCTCTTTTGGCATTCATCGTCTATGGAAACGCGTAACCATAGCCAGCTCGGGCGCCCGCAAAGGCCAGACAATTCTTGACTTAGCCGGTGGTACCGGCGACCTGACCGCTAAATTCAGCCAGCTGGTTGGCGATACCGGCCGCGTGATCTTGGGCGATATCAATGATTCGATGCTCAAGGTAGGTCGTGACAAATTGCGCGACCGTGGCCTGGTCAGCAATATCGAATATGTACAGATGAACGCCGAAGAGCTGCCATTCCCGGACAACAGCATAGACGTGATCACCATCGCCTTTGGTCTGCGTAACGTCACCGACCAAAGCAAGGCTTTGGCTTCCATGTATCGCGTACTTAAGCCAGGCGGTCGCCTGCTGGTATTGGAATTCTCCAAGCCTGAGCATGAAGTACTGACTAAGCTTTATGATATCTATTCCTTCAATATTCTGCCTAAGGTGGGCCAGGTAGTGCTCAATGACAGTGAGTCTTACAAATACCTTGCCGAGTCTATTCGTATGCACCCGGATCAAGAGACCCTCGAAGGCATGATGAAAGACGTGGGCTTTGAGCAGACCAGCTATCAGAATATGAGCGGCGGTATCGTTGCCCTGCATCGCGGCTTTAAGTTTTAAGGAGCGGCCATGCTCGGGCATTTTGCTATCGCCGCCATAGAAACACTCGCCAACAGGCTAATCTCCCTCGCCCCCCAGGTGCAGGCCCGTCTTGCCAAGGTACAGGGGCAAAGCCTTGTGGTACATGTGCGCGACTGGCAGCAATTTATCAGCGTCGTCTACGCCAGCGAAGGCCTGATGCTGCAAGTGCACGATGCACAGCCCGAGTACAGTGATTGCTTTATCAGTGCCGATACCGACACCCTGATGAAGCTTAAAGAGCCATCGCGCCTGACCCAGCTTATCCGCCAGCATAAACTCGATATCGACGGCGATATTCATCTTGCCCAGGCCTTTAGTCAGGCCTTTAGCGAGCTCGATATCGACTGGCCGGAACATTGGTCGCAATATATCGGCGATGCGCCAGCGCAGTTATTATGGCAAGCTGTCAGCCAAGGCAAAGCCCGGGCGTTAGAAGCACAAGGCAAGCTGGATCATATCCTGCTGACGCTGTTACAAGACGAGCTTAAAGTAAGCATTCACCCGCTGGAACTGACCCAATTCACGCGTCAGAATCGCCAATTAAAGAGCGATGTCCAACAGCTGGAACAGCGCCTAGATAAACTATTGGCGCAAATGCCAATGCAGCAAACAAGAGGTTAATTGTGGCCGTAGCGCGACTGTATTTCATCACCAAAACCTTATTGCAATACGGCATTGATGAGCTGCTGCCGCGCCATAAACTGCCCTGGTTTGCCAAACTGGCCAGAAGCAGCGCCTTTTGGTTGCGCAACCGCCATCGCGACAAACCCGCTGGTATGCGCCTACGCCTGGCCCTGCAAACCCTAGGGCCGGTGTGGATTAAATTTGGACAAATGCTGTCTACCCGCCGCGACCTCTTGCCTCCTGAGATCGCCAACGAACTGGCGCTGCTGCAAGACCAGGTGCCGCCGTTTAGCGGCGACCTGGCGCAGAAAATTATCGAACAGGCGTTAGAAATCGACGATATTAGCGTCGTATTCAGCGAATTCGACACCACCCCATTAGCCTCTGCCTCCATCGCTCAGGTACATACCGCCAAGCTGGCCGATGGCAGCGGCGAGCATCAGGAAGTGGTGGTTAAGGTCATTCGCCCCGATATCAAAAAGCAGATCGATGCCGACCTCACCCTGATGCAACAATGCGCCAAGGTGGTGGCCAAATTACTGCGCGAGGGCCGTCGTTTACGCCCGGTTGAAGTGGTCAAAGAGTATAAGAAAACCCTGCTCGATGAGCTGGATTTAATGCGTGAGGGCGCCAATGCCATTGTGCTCAGACGCAACTTTGAAGGTTCTGAATCCCTCTACATTCCCTATGTGTACAGCGATTACAGCCGCAGCAATGTGCTGGTGATGGAGCGCATTTACGGTATTCCTGTCTCCAACACCGATGCCCTGCTTAAGCAAGGTACCAATATGAAGTTGCTGGCCGAGCGTGGCGTTGAGGTCTTCTTTACTCAGGTATTCCGCGACAGCTTCTTCCATGCCGATATGCACCCGGGCAATATTTTTGTCTCTCACGAGAACCCGCACAACCCGCAGTATATAGGCATAGACTGCGGCATTGTCGGCACCCTGAACAAGGACGATAAACGCTACCTGGCTGAGAACTTTATCGCCTTTTTTAACCGCGATTACCGCAAGGTGGCGGAGCTGCATGTGGACTCGGGCTGGGTGCCTGCCGATACCAGCATAGAAGAATTCGAATTTGCCATTCGCACCGTGTGTGAGCCCATTTTTAATAAGCCACTGGCGGAGATCTCCTTCGGCCATGTGCTCGTTAACCTGTTCAACACGGCGCGACGCTTTAATATGGAAGTGCAGCCGCAACTGGTGTTACTGCAAAAAACCTTGCTCTATGTTGAAGGCCTGGGACGTCAGCTCTACCCGCAGTTGGACCTGTGGCAAACGGCGAAACCTTTCCTCGAAGATTGGGTCAAACAACAAGTAGGTCCTTGGGCCGTGGCCAAGCAAATGTATGCTAATTTGCCATTTTGGGCGGAAAAGATGCCCGAGATCCCGGATTTGCTCTATCACGCGCTGAAGCGCCAGCATCTGCAGCCGCCACCCCAGGCCAATAACCACAAACCCGTGCTGCTTACCCTAATTGGTTGCAGTGCCTTGATAGTCAGTAGTATTTTGGTCATCAACCACTGGTATACTGGGGCCGCACTTAGCGCCACCTTGGGAGCAGGCCTTTGCTTGCTGGGTTGGCGAAAGGGATAGGGTCTCCCCCGTAAAGATTTATACTATTAGCTCGACGTAGTACAAGGTATACTCGTCGAACAATTATCCGCATATTGGAGTACATAATATGGGCATTGGTAACGTCGGCTGGGTACAGCTACTTATCGTTTTAGCGATCATCGTATTGCTATTCGGCACCAAAAAACTACGTAACATCGGCAGCGATCTAGGCAGTGCGGTGAAAGGTTTTAAGAAGGCCGTAAAAGACGAAGATAAAACCGAAACGACCACTCAAGAAAAGATCAGCGAGCAAGATAACGCGACCAACCCGGCCGCCGATAAAACCGCTGCGCAAGATAAAGACAAGGTATAAGCGCCGATGGGCATGTGGGAATTGCTGGTTGTGGCCATAGTTGGCCTGATCGTATTGGGCCCCGAGCGTTTGCCGGTGGCCATACGTACCGTCAGCACCTGGATACGCAAAATCAAAACCATGGCTAATCATATTTCCGCCGAAGTCAGCGAAGAGCTGCGCGTGCATGAGCTACATCAGAACCTCAAAAAAGCCGAGCAGCAAAATATGAGCGATATTTCCCCGGAACTGCAAGAATCGGTGGCGCAATTACAGCGCGCCGCACAGTCGGTCACACGCAGCTATGAGAATACGGATAGCACGGCAACAAGCGTCCAGAGTAAAGAGCAAGCGGGCATAACGTCCGAGCCTACCACAGACACCAGCAACGACCTGCAAAGCACAAAGAAAAATCATGACTGAACCCGCGCAATCCGGCTTTATTTCGCACTTACTTGAACTGCGTAACACCTTGTTGCGCTCTGTGATTGCGGTATTGGTGATCTTTATTGGCCTGGCTTATTTCGCCAATGATATTTACTCCTTCGTCGCCAACCCCTTGGTAGAAAATCTGCCGGAAAACAGCCAGATGATCGCCACAGATGTGACGGCCCCGCTGTTTACGCCCTTTAAATTGACCTTGTTTGTCGCGCTTTTTGCCGCCATTCCCTTTATTTTGCACCAAATCTGGTCCTTTATAGCGCCCGGCTTATACGCCCATGAAAAGCGTATGCTGATCCCCGTGCTGCTCTCAAGCATAGTGCTGTTTTACGGCGGTATCGCCTTTTGTTATTTTGTCGTGCTGCCGATTATCCTCAGCTTTTTCACCGGCATTGGCCCCGAGGTCATGACCCTGACGCCGGATATCAGCAGCTACTTAGGCTTTGTACTTAAGTTGTTTTTGGCCTTTGGCATCGCCTTTGAAATTCCCGTCGCCATCATGTTGTTATGCTGGAGCGGCGTCACCTCGACCACCAGCCTTAAAGAAAAGCGCCCTTATATAGTGGTCGGTGCCTTTGTACTGGCGATGTTTCTAACGCCACCGGATGTGCTATCACAAACCTTGCTTGCCTTGCCCATGCTGTTATTATTTGAGCTTGGCCTTATTTTGGCTGCATTTTACAGCGCGAAACCGTCATCGGAAGAATCACAGGAAGAAAAGCAATGAAAAAATACCTCGTGCCCGCCTCGCTAGCATTACTAGCCACCCTAAGCACCACGGCTCAGGCCGATGATGGTGTAAATATTCAGGCCTTAAAAGCGTGTAGCTTTATCGAAAACGATTTTCGTCGCCTTTTATGTTATGACAACATCATGGCCGGCAAACCAATCGACAGCATGCCAGCCAATGTGCCCGCCAATGTGCCTGCTAACAAGGCTGGTAAGTCACAAGGCAAAGGTGCAGAGGCTTCTGCCGCGGCTGCAGGCAATGCCAATGCAAACGCCGCCAACAAGGGCAAAAAAGACAAGGGTGATTTTGGCTTAGAGCACAAACAGCGCAATGAAGAAAATGGTGATGAACTTGTAGCCAAGGTCAGCAGCATTAAAGAAGCGCCATACGGTGAGCTTATCATTACCCTGGACAACGGTCAGCGCTGGCGCCAGGTTGGCACTGAATCATTCCGTATCAGTAAAAACGATACCGTAGTGATCAGTCGCGCCATGTTCAATTCCTTCTTGTTGAAAAAACAAGGCAGCAATAAAAGTATCCGCGTAAAACGCACCGACTAATATGATCGACGCCGGCGTTAACCTCAGCAGCAGTCAATTTCGCCATGACTTTGATGCCGTTGTTGCCCGCGCTCGCGAGGCCGGCGTTCAATCCATGATGGTGATCGGCTGCGATGAAGCCGACAGCCGAGAAGCGCTGGCTCTGGCGCAGCAATTTAACCTTTATAGTTGCGCCGGCATTCACCCCCACAATGCCAAGGATGCCACGGACGATTTCGCCGCCAATCTCAGCGCCATGGCCCAGGCCAAGGAAGTGATTGCCATAGGCGAATGCGGCCTTGACTATAACCGTGACTTTTCACCCCGCCCCCAGCAAAGAAAAATATTTGCCAGTCAGTTAGCACTTGCTAACGAGCTCAATATGCCGGTGTATTTACACGAGCGTGATGCCCATGACGATATGCTTGCCATGTTGCGTGAGTATCAACCCCGCGGGGTATTGCACTGCTTTACCGGCAACCGCCAGCAGGCACAAAATTATTTAGACCTGGGCCTGTATCTGGGCATTACCGGCTGGGTATGCGACGAGCGCCGTAGCGGCGAGCTTAACGATGCGCTCAATGTTATTCCCATGGATAAGCTGCTTGTGGAAACCGACGCCCCCTATTTGTTGCCTCGTACCATTAGCCCTAAGCCTAAATCACGCCGCTGCGAACCGGCTCATCTGCCCTATGTAGTTGCGCATCTAAGCGAACATTATCGGGTACCGGAAGAACAAATAAGCGCCCTCAGCATCGCCAACTTCAACACCCTGTTTGCCCTCGACCGCTAAAGACAAACGCGCCGATAACTATGCGCGACATCAACAAATTATCTCATTGCCAGAGCATCCCCTTGGATTAGCTGGTAAAATGGCCAACTATACTGCGCGGCATCGCCTTGCCGGCTTACACTCAATGTACAGGAGAGCACCATGCCTCAATCAGGACTCGATTTATTTCCTTACACCCGTATGCGCCGTTTGCGCAAAAACGACTTTTCACGCCGTTTGACCCAAGAGCATGAGCTTAGCGTCAATGATCTGATCTACCCCGTTTTTGTGTTGGAAGGAAAAAACCGTCGCGAAGCGGTAGAGTCAATGCCGGGCGTTGAGCGCCTGTCTATCGATCTTCTGGTTGAAGAAGCCAAAGAATTGGCAGCCCTTGGTGTGCCTGCCATTGCCTTGTTCCCGGTGACGCCTGGCGATAAAAAGTCGCTGCACGCGGAAGAAGCCTACAACCCGGAAGGTTTGGCTCAACGCACTGTACGCGCCCTTAAAGAAGCGGTACCTGAGCTTGGGGTGATCACAGATGTGGCATTAGACCCCTTCACGGTACATGGTCAGGACGGCATCATTGATGACAACGGCTATGTGATCAACGACGTGACCACGGAAATCCTGGTGAAGCAGGCGCTGTCTCATGCCGAGGCTGGTGCCGATGTGGTGGCCCCATCGGATATGATGGATGGCCGTATCGCCGCCATTCGTGAAGCCCTGGAAGAACATGGTTTTATCCATACGCAAATCATGGCCTACTCGGCCAAGTATGCGTCCAGCTACTATGGCCCGTTCCGCGATGCGGTGGGCTCTGCGGGTAACCTTAAGGGTGCGGATAAGAAAACCTATCAGATGAACCCGGCCAACTCGGACGAAGCCTTGCGTGAAGTGGCTTTGGACCTGCAAGAAGGCGCCGACATGGTGATGGTAAAGCCGGGCATGCCGTATCTGGATATTGTCCGTCGCGTAAAGGACGAATTTGCGGTACCCACCTTTGCCTATCAGGTAAGCGGCGAATACGCCATGCATATGGCCGCCATTAACAACGGCTGGTTAAACGAGCGTGACACCATAATGGAATCCCTGCTGGCCTTTAAACGTGCTGGTGCCGACGGCATTCTTACCTACTTCGCCAAACAAGCCGCTGTTTGGCTTAACGAGAAATAATTGCTTAGAGGACGGTAACTTAGATTATCGTCCTTTTATTAGGGTCTGTTTATCTTTGCGGTTTACTTTATGTTCAATCTAAACGCATTCTGATCACGACGCTCGTTATGATGCATAGTCATTCTATGTTCATAGCGAGTAACACAGAGCAGGA